>CAXMLR010000068.1:0-3454 GCA_964194275.1 uncultured Solirubrobacterales bacterium | reverse complement strand
GAGCCACTCATCGCCGGGACCGGCGCGGCATTCCTGCTGCCCGCGCAGCCGCGGCACCGGGGAGCCAACGAGGCGTCGGAGACGACGCGGCTATTCCTGATCGACGCCCTTCCCGGCGGATAGAAGGTGAAAATGCGCCTCGGCGCTTTCATTCCTCCCTGGGGCCCGACGGCGACGGCAGACGACTTCGACACGGTGGCTGCCGGCATCGAAAGGCTCGGCTATGACGCAATCTGGATCGGCGACCACGCCATCTTTCCCCGTGCCGTCCGGTCGACCTATCCCTACAACGCCAGCGGCCGCTCGCCCTTCGATCCCGACGGCCCGCTCTTCGAGCCTCTGACCCTGCTTGCG
The DNA here is from genome assembly GCA_964194275.1 of uncultured Solirubrobacterales bacterium. GTDB lineage: Bacteria > Actinomycetota > Thermoleophilia > Solirubrobacterales > Solirubrobacteraceae > Palsa-465. The sequence continues at coordinate 3,100 of CAXMLR010000068.1, read as the reverse complement.
TACCTGGCGGCGCGCACCTCGCGCGTGAAATTGGGCATCAGCGTGCTGGTCCTGCCGATGCGCCATCCGCACCTGGTTGCCAAGATGCTCGCCAACCTGCAGGCGCTTTCCCGCGGGCGAGTTGTCCTCGGGGTCGGGGCGGGCTGGATGAGGGAGGAGTTCGAGCTGCTCGGCGCCGACTACGCCACTCGCGGGGCGCTCACCGATGAATACATGCGCAAGCTCCGCCGGGCGTGGAGCGGGGACGACCGCGAGGTCGGGTTCCAGCCCAGGCCGCAGCCGTCAATCCCGATCCTGGTCGGCGGCTCGTCGGCGCCCGCGTTGCGCCGGGCGGCCCGGTTGGGTGACGGCTGGAACGCCATCCGGATGACACCCGAGGAGATCGGCCCGGTGGTCAGCCGCCTGAGGCAGATGGTTGAGGATGAGGGCCGGGACCCGGCGGATTTCAAAGTCGTGCTGAGGGCGCCACTCGCCGCCGAGAAGGTCGCCGACCGGCTGGCCGATTACGCGGCGGCGGGAGTTGACGAATTCACCGTTGAAGTGCCGGACGTCACGACTGCCGAGCGCCTGGCACACCTGGCCGGTATCGCAGCGGCCGCGGGACTCCGGACTTAGTCGCCTCCCAGGCTCGTCTCGACGACAAGGTCGCGGATCAGGCGCTTATGCGGGAGCGGTTCAACGCGGACGTCACCCACGGCGGGCACGGTGCAGACGTAGGCGGTCCGGCCGTTGGCCACCGCGCTGCACTCCTTGCAGGCGTTGGCCACCCGGCAGGAGAAGCGGCAGGCGAGGCTGGGGTCCTCGTGTTCGCGCACCCAATTGAGAGCATCGAGCACCGTCATCCCTTCGTATTCCGGAACCTCCCACGTTTCGTCGTGGGGTGCGGCGTCGACCAGCGGGTCGAATCGCTGGACGGTCAGCCTCACGCGACCTCGATGGGGTCGCGGACGACCGAGCGCCAGGAGTGCGACAGGTGCCCGTCCCGCATCGCGACGAGGCTGTTGGCCGCGAACTCCGGCAGCGTCGCGGTCGCGTCCTCGCGCTGGTGGGCGCCGCGACTCTCTCTGCGCTCGGTTGCCGCCGTGACGATGGCTCGGGCCGCGAGCAGGAGGTTGCGCATCTCGAGGGCCTCGTACCACTCCATGTTGAAGCGCCGGGCGCTGCCGACTCGGGCGGCGCTCAGCTTCTCGCCCGCCAGGCTCTCCAGTTCCGCCGCCGCCGAGGCCAGGCCCACCGCCGTGCGAAAGGGGCCGGCCTTAACCCACATCAACTCCTGCAGCTCGCGCCGCAGAGCCGGCAATCCGATCCGGCTGGAGGAATTCTGGCCGAGCAGCGATTCCACCGTCGCGGCCGCTTCGGCGGCTCCCGTCCGCGCCGCCGCGTCAGGTTCGGGTGCGCCCGCGGCCGCGAGGTGGGCTGCCGCTGAGCGCCCGGCGCGGTGTCCGAACACAAACGCTTCGGTGATGGCGTTGCCCGACAGCCGGTTGGCGCCGTGCGCGCCTCCGGCTGCTTCCCCGGCGGCGAAGAGCCCGGGCACCGAGGTCGCCAGCGATCGGTCGACGAGCACCCCGCCCAGCGTGTAATGGGCCATCGGGGCGACCTCCACGGCCCGCTCGCGCAGGTCCACACCCTGCTCCAGAAGCTTGGCCACCGCATGGGGAAATAGCGCGGTGATCTTCTCGAAGGGAACCTCGCGGAAGTCGAGCCAGGCTCCGCCGTGGGGCGTGCCCCGGCCCGCCGCGACCTCCTTCAGGATCGCGTAGGTCAGCACATCGCGGGACGCCGAGTAGCGGCCCTCGTCAGCCGTCTCCGCGTAGTTGTGGACGAACTCCTCGCCGGCGCCATTGAGCAGCCGGCCGCCGAGCTGATAACGGAACGGATCCCACATGATGGGGTCGAGGCCGACGAGGCGCGGGGCGAGGTTGCCGATGGGAAAGAACTGGATCATCTCAGCGTCGATCAATGACGCTCCCGCTCGCAGGGCCAGGGCGTGGGCGTCGCCGGTCATGTTGACGGAGGCCGAGTTGCGGGCGAATAGCTCAGTCAGTCCACCGCAGGCGAGGATGACCGCGCCGGCCCAGATAACGATCAGCTCGCCGGCCTGCACGTCGAGCGCGACAACGCCAGCACAGCTGCCGTCGCCGGCCAAAATCAGGTCGGTCACGAAGAGCCCGGACCGGGTCCTCACCGACCGGCGGCGGAGCTCCTTGCGCAGGCCGTTGGAGACCCCGATGCCGGTCGCCAGTGAGCCCACGTAGCAGCAGCGGCGGCGGGAGTGGCCGGGCGCGCCCACCTGGCGAAGGAGATCCCCGTCCGCTGCCCAACGGACTCCCATGTCGCGTGTTTCGAGGATGCGGTCCGGCCCCTCAGAGCAGAGGAGACGGACCAACGACTCATCATTGAGCCCCTTCCCACTTTGCATCGTGTCGTTGTGGTGAAGTCGCCAGTCATCGGGTTCGGCGTGGCCGATCGCCGCCGCAACCGTCATCTGGGCCATCACTGTCGCGCCACCCCGGCCGACCAGGCTCTTGTCGAGCAGCAGCACATCGGCCCCCTGCCGCGACGCCTCGATCGCCGCATACATTCCTGCCGCGCCGGCACCCACCACGACCACCGCCGCGCGCAGCTCGGTCGGGGTCAACGCCGGTTGGGTCCGGTTTCCACCCCCGCCGAGCGCAGAGCCTGCCGGATCGAGGCGGCGACCTCGCGGGCTCCCGGGGAATCGCCGTGGATGCAGATGGAATCGAAGTCGCCGCTGCGAGCGAAGCGGATCGCCTGGTCGGCTGCCTCGGCCGGCTTGAGAACCGAGCCCGGCTGGCTGCGGGGCGCCAGCTTGCCGTCGGGCAGGTAGGCGCGGTCGGCGAATCCCTCCCGGATCGCCGGCACTCCGGCCCGCTTGGCCGCCGCGACCAGCTCGAAGCCGGGCTGGCCCATAAGCGCCACGCCCAGCTCCGCAGCGAGCCGGGCGATCGCGTCCGCCACCTCGGGATCGGCCTGGGCGCGGTGGTAGAGCGCGCCATGTGCCTTTATGTAACCCAGGTCGGCCACCGCGGCCAGCGCCATGACCTGGAAGCGGACCAGCGCGCCGATCTCGGCGGCG
>CAXMLR010000067.1:0-2390 GCA_964194275.1 uncultured Solirubrobacterales bacterium | reverse complement strand
CGCACCTGCACGCTGCGCAACCCGATGTTGAGCTCAGCCTGCTGCTCGACGCGTCCGCCGGCCTGCACCTGGATGTGCAAGGCGTACAGCGATGGATGCTCCGGCGACCACAGGGACAGCGGTCCACGCACGGGCACCTGAAAGCTGACCGGCGCCGACGCCCCCGGCCCCAGCGACGGTCCGAGGTGACGGACCGGCGTCACGACGGAGCCGGGCGGGCTCAGCCGCGCCACGAGATCCGAACGCAGCCGGCCGGTCGTGTTGTTCTGGAGCGTGCCCTGCACCGTCACGCTCGCGCAGCGATAGCCGCAACCGATCCGTGGAGTCGCCACCAGACCGCTCACCGAGATGCGTCCCACCGGCTCCAGCGACACGGGACCCAGGATTCCGCCCCAGTTCCACCAGTCCTCGGGCAGCGGGGCCGCGCCCTTGGTGTTCTCTACGCGGACGACCAGCAGGTTCGGGTCTCCCGCTCGGAGCGTGTCGGCGGGGAGACTGAACGGCGAGTAGGGATCGGTGTTAGACCCCAGCTCCGAACCGTTCAGCCACACCCGGGCGCTGCGGCGAACGCTCTCGAACCTGATTGCCCACGAACGCCCCGCGGTGATCGCCGGGGCCGTGAAGCGGACCGCGTACCAGCCGACGCCTCCGCGGTTGGAGGCCGGGGAGATCGTCGCGTTGAAGTCGTGTGGGAGCTCCACCGGGGCCCAGGCGGAGATCCCCGCAGATCTCTGCGCCCAGCTCTGAGCGAGACCGACGTTGCCGGGGTCGGTGGCGTAGCGCCAGCCGCTCGTGAGCGCGATCGGCAACGGCGGTTGCACGCTCGCAGGACCAACCACCGCCGCGGGCGAAACTGCGTCGGCACGCGCGGCGGTCACGCGTCTCTGGCTTCCCCGATGGCGATGCACGGCCCAGCCGGCGCCCAGCGCGGTGAAGACCAGCGCGCACCCAAGAAGCAGCGTCATCCGGGGTGACGGTCGGGACATCACGGATCGCCGGCGAGCGCTACAGGGCTGGCGTCCGAGTCGGGCACTAGAGATCGCTCAGCATCTCGGCCCGCTCCAGTCGCTCCGCCAGCCTCCCCATCCCGTAGCGGCGCGCCGCGTGAGCTCCCTGCTTGAGATCTGTCGCTCGGTCGCCGGGACGCTCGACGTCGACGATGCGCAAGGTCGCGATCTCCCGGAAGGCACGGAGCTGCTCAGCGTGCTCGGTCAGCGCGGCGCTCACGCGAGGGCGCTCGTGGATAGCGCCCGCTATCGCCCCCTCGAGCGAGCCGTGGCGCGTCAGCAGCTCAGCGGCTGTCTTGGCGCCGATCCCGGGGGCCCCTGGCAACCCGTCGGACGGGTCGCCCCGCAGAGCGATGAAGTCCGGAACCAGGTCCGGTGTGATCCCGTAGCGCTTGCGCACCTCCGCCGCGTCCACCTCTTCAAAACCGCTGAGGCCAGACTTCAGGTAGAGGACACGGGCCTGCTTGTCGACGCACTGATACATGTCCCGGTCTCCGGTGACGATCAGCGTCTCGCCGCCGGCCTGCGCCTCGATCTGCGCATAGGACCCGAGCAGATCATCGGCCTCCAACTTCTCCTCGGATGCGGTGCTCCAGCCGAACTCGCCGAACAGCTCCGGCGCATGCTCGAACTGCCACGCCAACGCGTCCGGCACCGCCGGACGGGCAGCGTGGTAGTCGGGGTACAACTCGGTGCGATACGCGGCTGCCTCAGCCCCGAAGCACATCACGATGGCGCGTGGATCACGGTCGGCGGCAATCCGCAACATCGCGTTCGTCGCTCCGAGCAGAGCGTTGACCGCGTGATCCTCGGCCCCTCGAATCGAGTCCGGGAGGGCGAAGAACGAGCGATAGAGCAGAAACGGGGCGTCGACTACGAGCAGCGGATCGGACACCGGACGCAGAGTAGAGATCAGCTCACAGTGACGGCGGTCCTGCGAGTCTGCTGTACACCAGGAGATGCGTTCCCGGCCCCCGTGCTGGAGCGCCATCGAGGGTTGCCTGGGGTGGGATGCGGTTAGATACGGGACTGTCATGGCGCAGCGAAGAGCTTCTGATGTTTTTGTCGAGTGCTTGGAGGCCGAAGGCGTGCGTTACGTGTTCGGTATTCCCGGCGAGGAAACGCTTGATCTGAACGAGTCCCTGGCCGATTCCTCGATTCAGTTCGTGCCCGTGCGGCACGAGCAGGGGGGCGCCTACATGGCCGATGCCTACGGGCGGCTCACCGGCCGAGCCGGCGTCTGCCTCGGCACCCTCGGACCTGGTGCCACCAATCTGATCACCGCCGTGGCCGACGCGACGCTTGACCGTGCCCCGCTCCTCGCCCTGACCGGACAGTCCGACCTCGAGCGGATGCACAAGGAATCACATCAGTACCTAGACC
>CAXMLR010000066.1:0-2353 GCA_964194275.1 uncultured Solirubrobacterales bacterium | reverse complement strand
TTCGAGCGCGTGTTCGAACGGCTGGCCCTGCCGGGTTTTCACCGGGATGCGCGGTTTGACCTGCTGGTCACGCTGGGGCGGCTCGGCCTGTTCGACCTCCGCGCAGGAAAGCTGCACTTCGGCGGCGAGAACGAAGTGACCGTGGCGGCCAAACGGGCGCTGGGCATCGGCGATCCGTTGTTGCTGGACCGGCGAGCGGCCCAACTGGCCGCCGCGTGCGGACTCCCGACCGAGGCGCTCGATCTGGGGTTCTACAACTGGGGACGGGGCGAGCGCGCCACGCTCGGACTCGGCCCGGAGTCCGAACCCGAGCCGGAGCTCGTCGCGTTGGCACGGACGGGCCTCGGATTGTCCAACCCCGCCGCGAGCGCGGGCTGAGCCCGTTACAGACTCCGTCCGGCCCACCGCCTACCTTTGCGACGACCGATCCCCCCAGCCGGAGTCGCAATGTCACTCTGCTTCATCGAACCGCAGAACGCCATCCGGGTCATCGCTGACTCGGTTGGGCGAGAGGCGCGGCGCCAGATCCTCGGAGAGGTCGTCCGCGCCTGGGTTGACGAGATCCCCGAATCGGAGCTCGAGTCCCACTACGCCAAGGCGGTGGCCGATCTGGATGAGCACGACCTCTCGCTGCTGGCGGCGTGGCACGCCTCGCTCGAGGTGGGGCATCCGCTGCCCAACAAGGAGTTCCTCGTCAACGTGTTCTCATCGCTGGGGGAGAATCGTCGTGAGGCGCTCAAGATCGCGGCAGGGTTTCGCGGCGAGGAGGCGTTCGAAGCGGGCGTCGGCGAGGAGCAGGCCTTTGACACGGTGCTGCCGTGGCTCTCGCAGGAGCGCTGCGTTCAGCTGGCCAAGGAGTGCCTCGAGCTCTACTGCTGGGATCGGTTGGGCGCCGAGAACTGATCAGGCGGCGCGGCCCAGCGCCTGCTCGATCTCGGCCACGGCCTGCTCGGTGGACCGGAACCACACCGCCTGCATACCGAGCTGGCGGGCGGCGTCGCAGTTGATCTCGATGTCGTCAACCAGCAGCGCCTCTGCGGGGTTGACACCGAGTCGTTGCAACGTCAGCTCATAGATCTCCTTCTCAGGCTTGCGAAAGCCCACGAACGCGGAATCGACGACGACGTCGAAGATCTCGTCAACCGGCAACTTGGCTCGCCACAGCGGCTCCCATTCCCGGACATTGTTGGTGCAGATCGCCAATTTGTAGCCTCGCTCCCGCAGCGCGCCCATGTAGTCGATCAGCGCCGCATTCGGAAGCAAATGCTCGAAGTAGCGCTCGCCAAAGCCGTTCAACTCGACCGTCCGCGCGAGCAGTTTGCTCAGCTCCAGCTCGAGCGCCCGGAGAAACTCCGCTTCGGTCACCCGGCCGGTTTCGAGCTCGAACAGTGGGTTCGCGCCGGTGTCCTCGGCGACGGCGGCCATCGCCTGGCCGAGCTGCTCGAGCGCGATTCCGGAGCTGTCCTGGAAGGCGATGAACGAGTCGAGCAGCGGCGAGGTGAGTACACCGCCGAAGTCACTGATGACTGCGCGGAGCGGTGTCATCGAGGCTGCGCGAGCAGATACGCGCCGATGCCATCACGCCCACGGCTGTGCCAGCGCATGGCGTGGGCGTGCAGGTCGAAATCCCCGGCGCTCAGCGCGATCTGCGCGCCCGTCGTCTCGCCTGTGGCCCGCCGCGGATACTCACCAGCCTGGTTGTCAGCTTCGATCCACAGTTCGAGGCCCGCTCGGGCGGGCACGCCGTCGGCCGAGTAGGTGGTCGACAGCCGGGGATCGGCGACGGCCGTCACGCCGGTCGGCTCGAATACCGACCCGACGACGAGATCGTCCTCGTGGCCGCGGGCGCCGGTGGCCCGCAGCGCCGTGAGCACGAGTCCGTCGTCAGGAGCAAACCACGCGCTGGCATCCCTGAGTGAATCCAGCGCCCCGGGATCGATCCCGCCCCGGAGCGTACGAATCCCGATCGCTCGGATCTGCTGCCCGTGCCCGGCGCCGATGCTGCCTTGAACCTCGCACAGCTGGTCGAACCCCTCCAACCGCGGGGAGCTGACCGGCTCGGTCAGCGGCGAGACTCTGAGCGTGCCGGCCTCGGCCACCAGTCGCCAATCTTCGTTGGGCGAGATCCCCTCGAAGCTGACGCCGGCACCGCTGCCGGAGGAGTCCCCCTGCAGGGAACCCACGCCGAGCGCGCCGGAGCGGGATCTCCAGGCGACGCCCCACAAGTCGGCTTCGAGATCGGCGAACACGACCGTCTGCAGCGGCGAGGCAGTGGGTGAGCTCATCGACGTAGACGGGGCTGATCGACGTCGTGCGCGGTGGAGTCGACGTCGTGCGCGGTGGAGTCGACGTC
>CAXMLR010000065.1:0-1703 GCA_964194275.1 uncultured Solirubrobacterales bacterium | reverse complement strand
ATCCTCGACGCCGACAAGGAGGGCTTCCTGCGCGGAGAAACCTCGCTGATCCAGACGATCGGGCGCGCCGCACGCAACATCGAGGGCAAGGTCCTGATGTACGCCGACAAGGAAACGGCGGCGATGCGCGCGGCGATCGGGGAAACCGATCGCCGGAGGGCGATCCAGCGCGCGTACAACGAGGAGCACGGGATCACGCCCGAGACGATCGTCAAGGGCATTTCCGACATCGCCGAGTTCCTCCAGTCGGACTCCAAGGTTCCCCGGTCCCGCCGCCGGCGCCAGCGCGCGGCCAACTCCGTTCCCCCGGCCGAGCTCGAGAAGACGATCGTCGAGCTCGAGGAGGAGATGCTCGTGGCCGCCGAGGACCTGCGCTTCGAATACGCAGCCAAGCTGCGAGACGAGATTCGGGATCTCAAGCGCGAGCTGGATGTGGCGATCGAGGATGGACGGGCCGGAGTCCGCTGAGCCGTCCTCGGGCACGGACTGCCGGAAGCAGCCGGGTCCGATACGCTGCGCCTCCTTCCCCAGATACCGTGAACTTGAGAGGTTGGTTGGCGTGGCCCTCGAACGACAGACCATCGAAAAGAAGGACTTTCCTATCGGGCGGCGGGGGTATGACCCTGAAGCGGTCGACACCCACCTGCAGTCGCTGGCCGACGAGATCGAGGAGCTCAAGCGCAGTGCGCGGCGGCGGACCGAAACGCTCGCGTCGTCCGCCAGCGAGCAGGTCCGCTCAATCGTAGAGGCGGCGGAGACCAGCGCCGCGGACATTCAGCGCCAGGCCGAGGACGAGGCTCGCGAGATCCGGACCGAGGCCGGCGAGGAAGCCCGCGCCACGCGGGAGCAGGCCGCCTCGCAGGCCCGCGAGTACGTGAGCAGGGTGTCCGAGTCCACCGCCGTGATGCTGCAGCGGCTCGACGCGATGGACAGCGAGCTCGGGGCGCTGGTCGAGGCGCTTCGCACTGGGGGCAATCGGCTAAACGCCGATCTTCAGCTGCTCGAGGGTAATCTCACCGAGGTCAGTGATGCGGTCGCGCCGCGGCCCCGGTTCGAGCCCGAGCCCATCGCTCCGGCGATCCCCACCAGGCTGCCGGCGCGTGAGCGCCCTGCGGTTCCAGAGCCCGACCTGGTGGAAGAGCCGGCGGTGCCCGCGCTCGCGGACAAGCCCTATGACGAACCCGCGTTCGAGCCGGCCGGATCGCAAGCTGCCCCGGGCGCGGAGGACGACGAGGGCGCGCGTCTGATCGCGCTCAACATGGCGCTCAACGGCACTCCCCGTGAGGAGACCGACCGCTACCTGGCGGAGAACTTTGCGCTGAGCAACCGGGCCCGGCTACTCGACGAGGTCTACGCGAGCGTCGAGGGCTGAACGATCAAGCACCGGCGGCGCCGGCACGTGGCACACCGCCGACGTGGACGGCAGGAACAAGCTGCTCAGCCTGTCCTGCGCCAACGCGAGCCTCTGCGATGCGACCCGAACGTCTGTTCGGTCCACTAGACTGATTATGTGGACCAACTCGTCGTCTCAGGAGCCCGCGAGCACAACCTGAAGGACATCACCGTCGCCATCCCCAGGGGGTCGCTGACGGTGATCACCGGGCTATCAGGGTCGGGCAAGTCCTCGCTCGCGTTCGACACGATCTATGCCGAAGGTCAGCGGCGCTACGTCGAATCGCTGTCGGCCTACGCCCGCCAGTTCC
>CAXMLR010000064.1:0-2008 GCA_964194275.1 uncultured Solirubrobacterales bacterium | reverse complement strand
TCGGCGGCGGCCTGCCGGTGGGCGCGTTGGTAACCGGCCCCCGGTTGGCTGACGTGTTTGAGCCGGGCGACCACGGCTCGACCTTCGCCGGCGGCCCGGTGACCGCGTCAGCGGCCCTGGTCGCGCTCGAGCTGTGTTCCGATCCCGGTCTGCTGAGCCGCGTGCAGTCGCTCGGCGCTCGGCTGCTCAGCGGCCTGCGCTCGCTCCCCTTCACCGACGTGGCACGGGGACGAGGGCTGATGCTGGCGATCGATCTCAAGCCGGGGACCCCGGCGCCCGAGCTTGCGCGCCGGGCGCTGCTGGAACAACGCCTGGTGGTGAACGCCACCGGCCCGGGCACGATTCGCTTCGAGCCTCCGCTGATCATCTCCGAGGCGGAGATCGACGAGGCCCTGGAACGTCTGGCGCGGTTGGCGCCATGAGCGCCACCGAATTCCTTCCGTCCGACCAGACCAGCCTGGAAGCCGCGGCTGAGCTCATCACGGCGCGCCTAGAGGTGCAACCGGGCGAAGTGCACGCCACCGACCGGACCTTCTACGACACCTTCGACGGGCTCGTCTGGGACGCCGGGCGCTCGGTGCTCCACGAGCGCGGCCGCGTGTCGCTGATCGACCGGGACTCGGGTCTCGAGGAGGTGGGGGAGGCGATGACCCAGCCAACTCGCCCGCTGCTCGCCCGCGAGCTCGCGCCCGGGCGCCTGCGGGACGCGCTGGCCCCCGTGATCGAGCTCAGGGCGCTGCTGGCGCTCGTGCACGTCCACAGCCGTGCCCGCGCGCTGAACGTCCTCGACAGCGAACGCAAGACCGTCGTCCGGATGATCCTCGAGGAACCGGCGGTGGTCGCCTCGAGCAGCCGGCACATCCAGCTCCGGCCGCGGCTGCGGCTCACCGCGGTGCGCGGATACGCGGACGAGCTCGAGCGGGTGGCCCGGGAGCTGACCGAGAGGATGGGCTTCCGGGCGGCCGACCAACCGCTGGTCGACGAAGCCGTGCGGGCGGCCGGCGGAGTGCCGGGCGGCATCCGGAGCAAGGTCGAGCTGGCGCTTGCCCCGACCCAGCGGGCCGACGCTGCGGCCGCGGCGGTGCTGCGAGCGCTACTCGAAGTGATGGCGGCGAACCTCGAGGGCACGATCGCAGGCATCGATCCGGAGTTCCTGCACGATTTTCGCGTCTCGCTCCGTCGCTCACGCTCGGTGCAGCGGGAGTTCAAGAGGGTGTTTCCGCCCGCCCAGCTGCCCTACTTCCGCCACGAGCTCAAGTGGCTCCAGCAGGCCACCAGCGATGCCCGCGATCTCGACGTCTACGTGCTCGAATTCGATGATCTGGCCGAGCTCCTGCCCGCGATGATGCATGCGGACCTCGCACCCCTGCTCCGGGTGCTCGAGGGCCACCGCCAGGGGGCCCGGGGCGAGATGGCGCGTGAGCTGCGCTCCGAGCGCGCGGCAAAGCTGTTCGAGGACTGGGCGGCGTTCCTCGAGGAGCTCGTCGAGCTGCCCCTGGAGGATCGGGAGCTGGCCCAGCGGCCGGTCGTCGAGGTGGCGGCGCAGCGGGTCGTCAAAATCTATCGCCGGATGGTCAGGATGGGCACCGAGATCACCCCCTCGAGCCCGGCCGAAGATTTTCACGCGCTGCGTAAGCGGGGCAAGGAGCTCCGGTACCTGCTGGAGCTGTTCGGTGCATCACTGTTCCCTTCGGAGGTTGTCGAGCCGATGATCAAGGCCCTGAAGGCGCTCCAGGACGTGCTCGGGCGTCAGCAGGACCGCGAGGTCCAGATCTCCCTGCTGCGATCCCTTTCGGGCGAGGTGGCGAGTCACAGAGGCGCTCCCGCGGCGCTGATGGCGGTCGGGGTGCTGATCGAACGGCTGGGCGCCGACGCGCAGGCGGCCCGGTTGGAGTTCTCCGGACGCTTCGAGGCCTTTGCCTCCGGAGCTCAGCGCAAGCGCGTGAAGGAGATCTTCTCGTGACGACGGTGCTTGCCACCTACAACATCAAGGGCGGCGTCGGCAAGA
>CAXMLR010000063.1:0-3617 GCA_964194275.1 uncultured Solirubrobacterales bacterium | reverse complement strand
CCCGCCGGTACACCGACGCGCCGTTGCTGTCGTCCCCCGGGCGCGGCTAGGCGTGGGCCAGCATCGGTCGCTCGGCCACCCATTCGTCGCTGATCTCACGCAGCACCATCAGCATCGCGGCCGCGGCAGGCGAGCGGTAGCCGGCCGGCAGCGCGGCCATGATCGGGCGGGCCGGAGGCGCCGGGTCCAGCTCTCTGACCACCACGTCCTCGCGGATTCCGCGGCATACCATGTCTGGGATCAGCGCGACGCCGACGCCGGCGGCCACAAAGCCGAGGATCGCTGGGTAGTCGTCGTTCTGAAACGCGATCTGAGGCTCAAAGCCGGCGGCATGACAGGCGCGCAGGAACAATCGGGAGTCTGGACAGGTCTTCGTGGTCGCGAGCATCCACTGCTCGTCGGCGAACCGCTCCAGGCCGAGCCGCGCTTCCGAGGCCAGCGGGTGCTCTGGCGGCATCGCCACGTACATCGGATCGTCGAACAGGTGCACCTGCTCGACTCCCGCGCGCACGTCTGCGACGTCGCCGTTCAGGCGCCCGGACAGGTCTTCATGCGAGAGCACCAGGTCGAAGCCCCCCGCTCGGAGTTGGGGCAGGGAATCGATCGGATCGGCCATTGCGATCGTGAGCTCCACGGCGGGAAATCGTTCCCGGAAGCGGGCGATCGCCAGGGGCAGGATCGAGGCCGCGGCAGACGCGAACGACGCCAGCCGCAGCCGACCACCCTCTAGCCCGGCTAGCGCTCGCAGCTCCGTTTCCGCATCGACGAGGCTCGCGAGGATCGCCTCGGCGCGTTTGACCAGGAGCTGGCCGGCGTCGGTCAGCACAGCACCCTGAGGCACCCGCAACACGAGCATCGTGCCGGCCTCCGCCTCAAGCGTGGCGATCTGTCGCGACACGGCCGGCTGGGTATAGCCGAGCGTCGCCGCGGCCGCCGAGAAGGAACCGTGTTTGGCGACCTCGCACAAGACCCGCAAGCGCCTGGTGTCGAGCATTACATGGAGTTATACCTGATGAAGCAAACCCCTATTTGCATTCATGCGGCCCAGGCGTCAGATTGCGTTCATGACTCCTCTCACCACCCCCACGATCACCATTAGGCCTGCGTACGGAGACGACGCCGTCGCGTTGGCCGCGCTGGCCACGCTCGATAGCGCGAGCGGGGTACCGGAGGGCGCGCTGCTGCTGGCTGAGGCCGACGGCGAACTCCGGGCCGCGTTGTCGGTGCCCACGCGCGCCGTGATCGCCGATCCGTTCTTCCCCAGCCTCGAGCTGGTCGAGTTGCTGCGCCGCCATGCCGACGCTGTCGGCAGTCCCGCTCGCCGCCGCCACCGAAGGCTCGGCCGGCGCCGAGTGCGGGTCGGTGCGGTCGGCGCGGCGTAGCTCGCCGCATCGCAACCGGACGCCAACATCGGGGCTTGGCTCCCATTAATCAATCCGGCTTATGCTCGGGACGTTCCGGCTCGGTGGCCGGAGCCCGCACGCGTGAGGGCGATTGCGTGTGCAAAATCGACCATGAGCGCACAGAGATTCGACAACCGAGACGACGTCGGATCTCGCACGTCCTTCTCACCATCGCGCCGTGCGCCCACACGCACGGCGATACGCAATCGGGGCGTCGGCGTCGCTGTGGCGATGGGCGCCGGCGCGTTGACTGCGACGTTGGTCCTGCCGGCCGTTTCGGGGGGAGTCAGCAATCGCACCCCGATTCGCTGGTCGCACTCCACGCGGCGCCTGACGGCGGGCACTGGAGTCCCGGCGCTGGCGCGCGTGAGTCCGGCTCTTAACCGGCGCCTTCCCGTCCTCACCGCGAGGATCGGTGTCGGAGCTCCGGGGATTGCGGTTCCTTCCTCGTACTTCGGGCTCTCGACCGAGTACTGGGGGCTGCCGCGCTACCTGCGGCACATGCGCCAGTTCGAGCGGATCCTGGCCGACGTCCACGTAGTTGGCGAAGGCCCGCTGATCCTGCGCGTTGGGGGTGACTCAGCCGATCACTCCTACTGGGAGCCGATCGAGCGGGCGATGCCGACCAGGGCGTTCGAGTTGACGCCGTCGTGGCTGCAGCGGACGCGCTCGCTCGTGCGAGGCGGCGGCCTGCGCCTGATCCTCGACCTGAACCTGGTCGCAAATTCCACCGCCATGGCCGTGCAATGGGCCAGCGCCGCCACAGCCGCCCTGCCCCGCAGCACGATCACCGGCTTCGAGGTCGGTAACGAGCCGGACCTCTATCACCGCCAACTCTGGTATCGGCTGGTCTCGATGGCCCGCGCGGGGATCGAGCGGGCGATCGTGCTCCCACGCTTCTCCGCCCGCACCTACGTACGTGGCTTCGGCGCGTACGCCCGAGCGCTCGGTCAGGTCGCCCCCGGCGTGCCGATCCTCGGACCGGCGGTCGCCAATCCGTCGCTTGACATCAACTGGGTCTCCAGCCTGCTCGCGCGCCGACCTCGAACGGTCGGACTCGTCACGGCGCACCGCTATCCGCTGTCACAGTGTGCCTATCCCGGCTCGCGGCTCGTCCCGACGGTCGCCCGGGTGCTCAGCGAGCGCGCCTCGGCGGGCATGGCGCGCTCGGTCAGCGGCGCAGCTGTCCTGGCCCATCGCGCCGGACTGAAGTTTCGTCTCACGGAGATGAACTCGGTCACCTGCGGCGGCACACCCGGGGTCAGTGACACGTTCGCCACCGCGCTGTGGGCACCCGACGCGCTGTTCGAGCTACTCCGAAGTCGGGTCGACGGGGTCAACATCCACATCCGCGACGACGCCTACAACGCGCCGTTCATCCTGTCGGGCAGTGGCGTCAGCGTGCATCCCCTGCTCTACGGAATGATCCTCTTCGCCCGCACGCTCGGACCCGGCGCGCGATTGCTGCCTGCTCAGGTGCAACGGCGGCCCGGCGTGGGCATCAAGGTCTGGGCGGTGAGGGTTGCGGGTCGCACCGCGCGCGTGCTGGTGATCAACAAGGGCAGCCGGGCGGCGAATGTCGACCTGCGCCTTACGGCCCGCGGGCCGGCGACCGTACAGCGCCTGCTGGCGCCGGCGGTGACCGCACGGTCAGGAGTGACCCTGGCCGGTCAGAGCCTGAATGGGGATGCGCAGTGGCTGAACCCGCGCGCCCTGCAGACACTCCGGCGGCGCGCGCACGGCTACCGGGTGACGATGCCCGGCGCGAGTGCCGCGCTGATCAGCGTGCTGCTGCCTCCGGCGCACTCACACCGGCCAGCCCGCGGACGGCGACCGTGACCGCGTAGTCATGGCCGGGCGCCTCAGCGCCCGAGGATCCGCAGCACCTCCCGCGCACGCCCGGACAGGGGACTGATCGCCTCGCGGATCTGCATCAGTCCAGCTCGCACCTCGGGATCACCGACCTCCACTGGGAGCATCGAGTCCTGCAGCGTCGCGAGCGTCTCGTCGGCGCTGCGCAGCGCTTCGGCCGCGCGCTCGATCGCCCCGCGGGCGTCTCCCGGCCTGCCCCCCGGCGCGGTCTGTTCGAAGTCGTGGGCCGGGAGGTCGTAGCGCTCGGAGAACTCTGACGATGTCCGCTTGGCCCGACCATAGGCGGCTCCCACGGGGCGAAACAACTCCGCCTCGAGCCGGTCCGCCGTCTGCTCGTCGAGC
>CAXMLR010000062.1:0-1586 GCA_964194275.1 uncultured Solirubrobacterales bacterium | reverse complement strand
GGGTAGGGGTCGAAGCCGTGGACCGCGGCCTGCCAGCGCGAGTCGGCGCGTCGAACATGCATCGCTGCTTCTTGCGGCGATCCGAACTCGTCGCTCATGTGTCGGTACTTAGGTCGATGGAGTCGGCCATGCTCAGCCCCTTCCGCTGCTCGCCGGACTCTGCGGGCGGCTCGATGAGTGCCGAGCGTCCGGCGCGTCGGCGGCGCTGCGCCATGATCGTCTCCAGGTCCTCGCGCTCGACGAGCCAGCGGCGGCCGCGCTTCTCAGCAGAGAGCCGCCCGGTGTTGACCCAGTGACGCACCGTCGACGGGTTGACGCCTAGCATCTCCGCGATCTGCGGCAGCGTGAACCACTCATCAGAGGCCGTAGACACTAGGCGAAACGCTTGCGGTAGAAGGTCGAAGTCATTAGCGCTAAGCTTATCAGGATCAGCGCTACGCGACGAATTAGCTCAATGGTAGAGTGACGATCGGGAAGATGTCCGGTTCTGGCGGGGAAAAGCACAATGGGCCACTGGCAAGCGTCCACGCGCTCGATCCGGATCGACCAAAGCGGAGAAGGAGTCTCCCAAAGGCACCGGCGGCCCCGACCCAAGAGACGCCCCCTCCCGATCGCAATGCGGCGTTGAGCATGCTTGGGACGTTCGACCTCGACGATGTCGACTTCCGCTCTCCGGACGAGGTCCTCGCGACGCTCGCTCCAGAACGCTCGGTCTCCGAACCGGACGGTCCGCCGCGGGCCTCGCAAGCCGATGAGGGGGCGGTCACTGGCGAGAAGCCAGCAGTCGAGGACGTTCAGAGCGACGAGATCCTGCGGGAGCTTGAGGAGCACCACCAGCGCGGTCAGGCGGCCGCTCGCCCGAGCACACCGCGCGGCTCGGCCGAGCTGCAGCCCGGCTCGCGGCGTGAGGCGCGACCGACACGCAAGCGAACGGTTCGAAGTCAAGCCGGCGGCGAGTCGAAGCCCTGGGTCCGGCGCAAACGGTTCGCGCTTTCGATGGCCGTAGCCGCGGTGTTTACGGCTACCGCAATGGCTGTGACGCTGTCTCGGCTGGACGGCAACTCCATCCCGCCGCGGACCCCGATTCGGTCAGGCCGGCTTGCCGCTGCCACTGCGTTCACGCTGGCGCCGACCAAGTTCCTTGCCGCGGCAGCCAAGGCGATCGCCAATGAGGATCGGCAGCTGACCCGGCGCGTCAAGTCGCCGATAAGGCACCGCCGTCGAGTAGCGCCTGCCCGGAAGCGCTCAGCACTGCGCCACGTTGTCACCCACTCGACCGTGGCCTCGACATCGCCCGCGAGTTCCACCCCCTCGTACAGCAGCTCGAGCTCGACGGCTGCGTCAAGCTCTCAGCCCGCGACCAGCACGGCGTCTGTGGCGACGAGCAGTAATACGTCGCACCAAAGCCAACCTGCCTTCGGCCCGAACGGCAGCCTGGGTCCAGGCAGAGGCGCCGCTGCCACCCAATAAGGAGATATACGTCCAGTGCTTAAGACCCTGACCTTCATCCGCCGCAACGCCATCGCTCTGCTCGCATTGTTCGTTGCGCTGGGCGGCATGCGGTGTTTCTGAGTTCGTGATAGAGC
>CAXMLR010000061.1:0-2649 GCA_964194275.1 uncultured Solirubrobacterales bacterium | reverse complement strand
GTGCCGATGTAGTTGTGCTTGAGCGTTCGCGCCTCTTCCTGCGCCAGGACGACCACCTGGCGGGCTCGCTCTGTAAATCGCTCGAACATGATTCTTAGTACTTCTCTCTGTGTCGGCGGACGGTTTGGTCGGTCGAGGGGTTGTCCTGGTTAAAACTCCCTAGCAGTCAGAGTAGCGCTGCCGGCTGAGGGGACGCCGATGCTTCCGCTCTACCCACCTGGTCGGCCGGACGCCGGGAACGGATGAGTAGGGACGGTCTCGTAGGTGGCCATACTGCAGTCTACCAACCGGCCTGGCGCCCTCGACCGCATCGTTTTGCGCATCCTGCGGGTCTTCCCCAACCGCGGAAAGTTCACTGGACCTGCTGATCGACGTCGGTAGTCTGGCCCTGTGGTTCCCGCCGCCGTCTGGACGATCACCTTCCACGTGCTCGAGCTCGTGGCGGTGGCGGTCGTGCTGCTGCTCTACCTGCTGATCAAGCTCTGGCGGCGGATCTGAGCCCCGGGTCGAGGGCGATCTCTCCGGAATACGTGGAGATTTCCCCCCAAGACCCCACGCGCGCCGCCCTGCCGCGGCTCCGGCCCGCGCAGCCCGCTATTCGCGCATCGCCGGAAACAGCACCACCTCGCGGATCGACCGCTGACCGGTCAGCACCATCACGAGTCGGTCGATGCCGATCCCGATCCCGCCGGTCGGCGGCATCCCCTGCTCAAGCGCCTGTATGAACGCTTCGTCGTAGGGCTGCGCCTCCGCGTCGCCGGCGCCGGCAAGCGCGCGTTGCTCCTCAAAGCGCCGGCGCTGCTCGTCCGGATCGTTGAGCTCGGTGAACGCGTTGGCGAACTCCATGCCCCCGACAAACGCCTCAAAGCGCTCGACCATCCCTGGCTCGGACCGGTGGCGCTTGGCGAACGGCGAGAGCTCGACCGGATAGTCGAGCAGGAAGGTCGGCTGCACCAGCGTCGGCTCGACGTGCTTTGAGACCAGCTCGTCGACCAGCTGCGGCCACGTATCGCGGTCGGGCACGGCGAGACCGTGCGCGCGCATCTCGCCGGCGAGCCTGTCACGGTCACGAAAGCGCAGGATGTCCACTCCGGTCCGGGAGAGAACGGCCTCAGCCAGCGTCTCCCGGTGCCACGGCGGCGTCAGGTCGTACTCGCCCGCGTAACCGATCTCCGCCGCGACGAAGGCCACCAGCTGCTCGCACCGCGCGGCCACGTCGAGATAGTCGGCGTACGCCTCGTACCACTCCAGCATCGTGAACTCGGGGTTGTGGGTCGTGTCCACACCTTCGTTGCGGAAGTCCTTGCCGAGCTCGTAGACGCGCTCGAGCCCTCCGACGATCAGCCGCTTGAGGTACAGCTCGGTGGCGATCCGCAGATAGAACTCGCGATCGAGCGTGTTGTGATGGGTGGTGAACGGTCGCGCGGCGGCGCCCCCGTAGAGAGGCTGGAGGACCGGCGTCTCGACTTCGATGAACCCCTCACGATCAAGGAACGTCCGCGCGGCGGAGACGACGCCCGCGCGGGTCATGAACAACGAACGCGCCTCCTCGTTGCCGATCAGGTCGAGTTCGCGACGGCGGAACCGCGTCTCCACGTCGGTCAGGCCGTGGTGCTTCTCCGGCGGCGGGCGCAGCGACTTCGCGAGCAGCACGAACGATGCGACCCGCAGCGTCAGCTCACCCCGACGTGAGCAGAAGGCGATGCCGTCGACACCGATCAGATCGCCGAGGTCGAAGTCGAGCAGCCGCTCCATGCCCTCGCCCCCCAGCTCGTCGACGCGGGCTTGCAACTGGATCCGCCCCGAGCGGTCGACGAGGTCCAGAAACGCCATCTTGCCCTGACCGCGGCGCGCTGCCAAACGACCTGCGACGCGGTGGGACACATCGGTCTCATCCCCTGGCGCCAGCCCTGCGTGGGCGGTTCGCACCGCCGCCCCCGGCTCCACCCGGTCGAACTCGTGCGGGAACGGGTCGATCCCTGCGGCCCGCAGCGCCTCCAGCTTCTGGCGGCGGGCGGCGAAGACGTCGGCCGGCTCCTCGCCCATGCTGGTGGGCCCCACCGGGACGTGCCTACTTGGTTCCGACGTCGATCTTGGTGATCTTCAGCTTGCGCTCGCCGCGCGGCGTCGTGAACACAACCTCCTCACCACGCTTGTGGCCGAGCAGCGCTTTGCCCACCGGTGATTCGTTGGAGAGCTTCATCTCCGCGGGCGAGGCCTCGGCGGAGCCAACGATCGTGTACTTGGTGGACTTGCCGCCTTCGTCCTTGACATGGACCACGGAGCCGACACGCACGACATCGGTGCCCAGATCGGAGGCATCGATGACGGTCGCCGAGCGGAGTTGCTCCTCCAGCTGAGCGATCCGCGCCTCGAGCATCGCCTGCTCGTTCTTGGCGTCGTCGTACTCGGCGTTCTCGGAGATGTCGCCGAATTCACGAGCCTCCTTGATCCGCCCGGCGACCTCGCGGCGACGCGTGGTCGACAGCAGCTCGAGCTCGGCCTTGAGATTAATTAGACCTTCACGGGTGAGGATGACGTCCTTGGGCATGCGTATAAGACCTGTAAATGGAGGCGTTTGGACTAAAGAAAACCCGCTCTCTGAAGCGGGGCTGACCACGCGTCCGGCTGGCGTGGGCGGGCTAGTAT
>CAXMLR010000060.1:0-18146 GCA_964194275.1 uncultured Solirubrobacterales bacterium | reverse complement strand
GCCGCGAGCCCCGCGCTGCCCGACCCTCCCGCGGACCCGGATCCTCGAAGCCGGCCGAACCACGAATTGGTCGGGTGGCAGCAGCGCTTTGAGGAGTCGCCGTTCGGTCGCGGCATCCTCAGCACGCTTCTGGTCGTCTCGCTGATCGCGATCGTCGCGATCAACCTGCCCGGGTCCGAGCTGCGCCGCCAGTTGCTCCGGCCCGGCCAGCCCTACCTGAACGTCCTCGGGCTGGATCAGAACTGGTCGCTATTTGCCCCCAACCCGCGCCGAGTGGTGCTGGACGTCTCGGCCACCGTCGCCTACGACGACGGCCGGACGGCGCAATGGACGTTCCCTCACGACGGCGCGCTGTTGGGCACCTATCGGGACTATCGCTGGCGCAAGTGGCAGGAGAATCTCATCAGCCCGGCGAATGCAGCGCCACTGTGGGGACCCGCGGCGTTGTGGGCCGCCTCGCACGAGACCCGCGCCGGACATGCAATCAGGAGCATCACCCTGGTCGAGCGTTATGCGTCGCTGGAGCCACCGGGCGTGAGCCCGAGCACCGGCCCCAGCGCCGTCCGCGTGTTCTTCGTCCTGCGACTGCGCGGCTCCAGTGGCGCGGCCTGAGCCCGGCATCATCGCGGCCTGGGAGCGGTTCTGGTTTGAGCCGGAATCGACGGCCACACTGGCCGTGCTGCGGATCGTCTTCGGCGTGCTCGCGCTGGGCTGGACGCTGTCGCTGGCCGGTGATCTCGGCGCCTTCTTCAGCCGGACCGGCCTCCTGAACGAGGGCCCCGGCGGCAGCGGGGTCTGGGGGGTTCTGGCCGTGTTCCCCAGCGACCTCGCGGTGCAGTTGATGTTCGCCGTGCTGCTGATCGCGTGCATCGCTTTGATCCTCGGCTACCAGACGCGTCTCGCCGCCGTGCTCGTGTTCGTGGGGATCCTGTCGCTCGAACGGCGCAACCCCTACGTGTTCAACACGGGCGACTCGCTGATCCGGCTGATCGCCTTCTATCTGATGCTGGCGCCCGCCGGGGTTGCGCTGTCCCTCGATCGGCGCCGCTTCGCCCCCAGTCGCGTCTGGGAATTTCCCCGCCGTGCGCCGTGGGCGCTGCGGCTGATGCAGATTCAGCTCTCGATTCTGTACCTGTCGGGGTTGTGGGACAAGGTCCAGGGGACCACATGGAACGACGGCAGCGCCGTCTCGTACGCGATGAGGATCTCGGACCTGACCCGGCTTCCGTTGCCGGGATTCCTGATCCACTCGGCTCTGCTGTCGAACGTGATGACCTATGGGACCCTGGCGATCGAGTTCAGCATCCCGATCCTGGTTTGGAATCGGCGCCTGCGGCCGTGGGTGCTGCTTGTGGGGGTCAGCCTCCACCTGGGCATCGAGTATTCGATCCGGGTCGGCTTCTTCAGTCTGGCGATGCTGACTCTGTACCTGTCCTTCCTGGACCCGGCGTGGGCCGAGCTGAGGCTGCTCGCCCTCCGCGGCTGGCTCAGCCGAACCCGGGCTCGGTTGGCCCAGCGGCACGCCACGCCGGCCGCCGTAGCAGAGCATTGAAGCGGCGCGCCCCCTAGCCTCTGCGTCATCGCGAAGCTCTCTGTGACCAGAAGTCTCCTCGGTGCCGCGCTCAGCGCGCTCCTGTCCGCGATCGTCGGGGTCGCCGTGTACGCCGGGCCGGCGCTGGGAGAGCAATTGACCCGCACCTATCGGGTCGCGCCGCCGGGCGTTGACCCGAACGGGCCAAGCGGCGAGCCGAGCATTAGCGGCACCGGCCGTTACATCGCGTTTTCGTCTGAGGCTTCGAATCTCGGCCCACACGTGGGCACTCGGCGCATCTCGAACGTGTATGTCTTCGACTTCGTCACCGGCCACGTCGCGCTGATCTCCAGCACCCCGGGCGGCGCAGCACCAAACGGATCCTCGAGCGCTCCCGCGATCAGTGGGAATGGCCGCACCGTGACATTCGTCTCGACGGCGAGCGACGTCGTCCCCGGCTCCAGCCCTCACGCCGGCGAGATCTATGTCCGCTCCGGCGCTGGCCCCGTTCGGCTGGTCACCGTGGGCTTCGGCGGTCCCGCCAATGGCCCCAGCTCTCAGCCTGTGATCTCGGCCGATGGGCGCTACATCGCCTTCAGCTCCACGGCAGACAACTTCGTTGCCGGCGACGACAACGCCGTGTCCGACGTCTTCCTGGCCGACACCGCGCTGGGCACGATCCGCCGAATCAGCGTCTCCTCCCGGGGAGCGCAGGCCAACGGGGCGTCCTACAACCCCTCGATCAGCGCTGACGGCCGGTACGTCAGCTTCAGCTCCGCCGCGAGCAACCTGGTGCGCGGCGATCACAACCGGGTGCCCGACGTGTTCGTGCACGACATGGTCACGAGCACCACGCGGCTGGTTAGCACCTCAAGTCGCGGCCACCAGCAGAACGCCTCGGTCGCGGCTCCGTTCACCCAGGTGTCCGCGCTCAGCGGAGACGGGCACTACATCGTGTTCGACTCGGACGCCACGAACCTGGTCCCCGGAGATCGCAATGGCCACACGGATGTGTTCCGCCACAGCCTGATCAGCGGCAACACCTCGCTGATCTCACAGAGCTCCCTGGGCCAGCAGGGGAACAACGACAGCTTCTCGCCATCGATCTCGGCCAATGGTCGGGTTACGGTGTTCGAGTCGTTCGCCGACAACCTGGCTGCGCCGTGGACGCCAAACGAGAACATCTTCGCCCAGGACCTCTTCACCGCGACGATGCTCACGGCCGACGTAACCCCCCAGGGAGCCGCCCGCGGGCCAGAGTTGGACGCCCAGCTCCTTCAGCGTCCGGTCGTCTCCCCAGACGGGCAGTTGGTGGTCTTCACCTCCGGGGCGAGCAATCTGGTCAGCGGTGACTACAACGGAACCGACGATCTGTTCGTGCGGGTACTGCTCGCGCCGACCACGAGTGTGGTCCAGGCGCCGCCAGCGACCACGACCGACCCTCGGCCGATGGTCGAGTTCCGCGGAAACCTGCCCTTGGTCACCGCCGGTTTGTGCACGCTCGACGGAAAACGCCGACCGTGCCCGATGGGACGGCCGTTCCGGCTGCCCAAGCTCCGGCGAGGCCCCCACGTCCTGAGCGCGTCTGCGGGAGCTCCCGGAACCTTGTTCGACGCCCACGGCGTGGCAGTGCATTTCACCGAGGGGTAGGGGGTCTCCTGAGAGCGTTTGCCCAGACGGGACTGACCGCTCGACGCACGAGACCCCCGAGTCCGCGACTGGACGGCTGAGAACAACGTCGAGCCGCTGTTCACCCCGACCCCGCCAGCTTCTTGCACCGATTGACTGCGAGTTCTGGGCGACCGGCGAGCTCGTCGTCAACGCCGACTACCCGACCCGAACACCACGCCGACCACATCCAGTACCGCAACGGCCCCCACCGCGATCAACGCCTCCCCCCCACGCCGAACGCCGCGCCCTCATCGCGGCCCGACCCATCACGCTGGGAGCCGAACGTTTGGTGGAAGACCCACTACCAGGGGAACAACCGCCGGCGCTCGAACAAAGCACCAACCTACGCCCGCACAGCGACATCGTGGTTCGTTGTTCGCGCCGGCGGCGAACAACGAACCATAATCATCTCGGGACAAACGGATTTGGTGCCTTGTTCGAGCCGAACAGACATGCCGGCGAGACGAGAGATCGCGGCTAGCAGATCGCGCCGGAACGCTCCGCTAGGAAGAACCGAGACCCGCTGCCAAGCGGATCCGCCCAAGGATCATCCGGGCCCGCCCACTACATGCCGAACACTCCGGCGGGGCCCACAGGGCTAGATCGCCTACGGGCTCGACCGCCCCAGCGTCACGGCGAGTAGATCGTCGTAGCGGCCACGGGCGGACCCTGGTATCGCTGGCCGCCGGCGACGAGAACCCGACCGTCTGCGAGAGCCACAGCGGCTTCCTTGGCCGCGGGGGTGAGCGACCCTGCCGAGCGCCAACGGTTGCGGTGGGGGTCGTAGCGCCACGCCGAGGCGAGCGCTCCGTGGTCGTTGATCCCCCCGGCTACAAGCACTTGGCCGTTGTGTAGGCGCTCGGCGATGTGAAAGGCGCGCGGAGCTGGCAGCGATGCGGCCCGAGTCCACCGGTTGCGCTTGGGGTTATAGAGCTCCGCCCCGGCGTGAAACCCGGGAGCGCGGTCGCCGCCACCGACGACCAGCACCCGTCCGTCGTCGAGCAGCGTGGCAGTGTGGTTGGCCACGCCGAACGGCAGCTGACCGGCGCTCGTCCAGCGGTTGCGCGCCGGATCATAGATCTCGGCGCTGGAGAGCAGTTTCAGGTCCCCAGCGCGGTCCTGCTCACCCCCGACAACGAGTACGCGTCCGTCGGGCAAGAGCGTCGCCGTGTGGTGATAGCGGGGGGTGCGGAGGCTGGCGGCGCGGGTCCAACGATTGCTCGCCCGGCTGAAGAGCTCGGCGCTGGTCAGGGCAACTCCAAACGAGTTGAATCCGCCGGCGACCAGTACTCGCCCGTCCCCCAGCAGCGTCGCCGTGTGGTTATCACGCGGAATCGACATCATCCCCGCCGCCAGCCATGCGTTGGACGACGGTACGTAGCGCTCGGCGGACGCGAGGTAGTGGGCGGTCAGGTTGTAGCCGCCCGCTACGAGCACCGAGCCGTCGGCCAGCAGCGTTCCCGTGTGAGCAAACCGCGGCGAGTAAAACGGGGCGACCGTCGTCCACCGGCCCGCTCGTGGATCAAAGAGCTCAGCGCTGGCCAGCATCTTGTACTGAAAGCCACCCGCCACCAGCACGCGACCGTCGCGGAGCACGGTCGCGGTGGAAAGAAAGCGGGCGGTTTGAAGCCGGGCCGAGGGCCGCCAATGGCCGACTGCCAGCGCCACCGCGGGGATCAGCGCCAGCGCGACGCATGCGCCGGCCAGCCATTGCAGCCGACCGTGTCCGATGCGTGTCAGGGATCGCCTCATCACACCAGTTTGAAGGGAAGGATCGTTCGCAGACTGACAGCGTAGAAGTGGCTGATGTTGCCCGCTCGATCGATGCCTCGCACCCGCACCACGTAGGTGCCCTTGGGAATCCTGGCCTGGGGGTCGATCCGGAAGCTCCATCGCCCGTGCCGGACCTGGGCGTTGAAGAAGTACGGCGCGGCACAGTTCGAGAGCACCAGGAACCGACGGGAGTCGTACCAGATGCACGCACCATGGGTCTGAAAATGCTGGCGCGAGGCGATCAGCTGTACGGCCAGCTGAACCCTGGCCACGGCCACGTTGTCGTTGACCGTTCCGGCCAGCCGCAGTCCCGGGGAACCGAGCCGCATCCGCTGGTCCGGTCGCGGCACATCGATCCGGACAACCGGTGGAATGCCGTCACGCACGTGAATCCGCTCGCTTGCCGACTGCGTTTGCTGGCCGCCGCGGGCAATCACGACGACGAAGGCGTGAAAGGTCCCCGGGGTGCGATACCCATGCAGAGCGAGCGGTTGATAGCTCTGCTCAACGATTCCGTCGCCGAAATGGAAGACGTAAGCCACGATGTCTCCGGAGGAGCGGGAGGCGTCGAGCAGAACGCCATGCATCTGCAGCGGGCTTCGATCGGCGACCCGCAACTTCGCGCTCAGCGCAGCAACGGCGGTGCCGGCATGCGGCGAGGCGGGCTGATCTGCCTGCGCCGCTGCGGGCGCGAGGGCTCCGGCCGCCCACGCGCCAGCGAGGCACATCGCCGCGGCCAATCGCTTGCTCGACAGCACCGCGGCCAATCGCTTGCTCGACAGCACCGCGGCGATGATAGGGCCGGGCCAGCGCCAGCGCGCCGGGATCCGCGCCGGCGGGCCCGCGAACGCGGCGCTCGCTCGCCGAGGCGTCAGCGGTAGATGAATCCGATCCGGGGGTTCGACATCATTGCTAACGCCGCAGCGGCGCTGAAGTTGCGGGTGCTGAGTTGCCCGGCCACCGGGGCGTGCGTCTCGCTGATCGTGAAGGAGCCGTCGCTGCCGACCGAGCTGACCAGGTGCCACCTGCCCGTCTGAGGACGCACCGTAGGCTCCGGGCTGAAATACCATCACGACCCGGCTGCTAGAACCTGACCCGTGGCGAGCCTGCGCTCTGGGCGTTGAACCCAGTTTCTTGGCGGTCCGGTCGGCGCCCAGAGGTCCTCCATGGGTCAGGAGAATCTCGTGTAGGCCCACGTGTCGACGTTCTCCTCGACATCCGGGCGCCGGGCCACGACGTAGTCGCGGTACTGGCCCGCGGCGATTGCCGTGTGGAACTGCGACAGGATCGAGGTCGCCGTTCGCACCCACCAGTTCGTTGCCAGGGTCTGCGCAACCCCAGGTAGAGCGCGGGTCGGCAGGAAAGGCTCTCCCGTGCAGACACATCGGCGCAGCGCACGGTCCCGGTGTCGTCTGCGGCATAGCCAACCCGCGTTCGCCTACGTTCACACGCACCGCCCGTGGCGGCGGAACCTCACGCTGTTCCGCGCGGGAGCGTTAATGGCGAAGATGGCGTCCGTTGAACTGTCGGCTGAGAGGACCCCCCGCGAGCGCCGCCTCGCCGTCGGCGCGGCGCTCGTGACCGTTGTCCTGTGGGCGTCGGCCTTCGTCGGAATTCGGTACGCGGACCACGACTTTGGCCCGGGAGCGCTGGCCCTGGGACGGCTGCTCGTCGGCAGCCTGGCCCTCGGGCTGCTCGTCCTGGCCCGCCGCGAGGCGATGCCGGGCCGCCGCGCGCTCGCGAGCATCGTTTTCTGCGGTCTGCTGTGGTTCGGGCTCTACAACGTCGTGCTCAACGAGGCGGAGCGCCGGGTCGACGCCGGCACCGCCGCGATGCTCGTCAACATCGGTCCGATCCTGATCACGATACTCGCCGGGGTGATCCTGCGGGAAGGCTTCCCGCGCCGCCTGCTGGCGGGCTGCCTGGTCTCGTTTGCCGGCGCCGTGGTGATCGGTTTCGCCGTTTCCCGACACGGCTTCCGGGAGAGCTGGGGCGCGGTGCTCTGCGTCCTCGCGGCGATCGCGTATGCGGGCGGCGTGGTCGCGCAAAAACCCGCGCTGCGCGGTTCGTCGGCCCTGTACGTGACGTGGCTGGCATGCTCGGTCGGGGCGCTCAGCTGTCTGCCGTTCGCACCCTCGCTCGTCGATCAGGTCAAAGGCGCGCGCGGATCGACGATCGGATGGATGATCTACCTGGGAGTGGCGCCAACGGCGATTGGATTCGCCACGTGGGCCTATGCGCTGGCCCGGACGACGGCGGGCCGGATGGGATCGACGACCTACCTCGTGCCACCCCTGGCCTTGCTGATGGGCTGGCTCCTCCTGGGCGAGTCCCCACCGGCACTCGCACTTCCGGGCGGCCTGCTGTGCCTGGCCGGAGTCGCGGTCAGCCGCAGCCGGGGACGGCTCAGAGGAGGCTCTCAGCTCCGCTAGAACGGCAACCTGCCGGCCGGTTAATGGCAGCACCGACAGACCAACAGAGAATTCCCCGGTGCCGTAACCTCCAGGGCGGCGAGCGGTACGTTGCTGTACCGTGGCTCGGACCAGGATCTGACTGAGATGCGAGAACATCACGACGTGCTGATCGTCGGCGCCGGCCTGTCCGGAGTCGGTGCCGGCTGCCACCTCCAGCTCGCATCTCCGGACAAGTCATACGCGATCCTCGAAGCGCGTGAGGCCATCGGTGGAACCTGGGACCTGTTCCGCTATCCGGGCATTCGCTCGGACTCGGACATGTTCACGTTGGGCTACTCATTCAAGCCCTGGACCGAGGCGAAGGCGATCGCCGACGGCCCATCGATCCGCGACTACATCGTCCAGACGGCCGCCGAACGCGGAATCGGCGACCACATTCGCCTCGGCCACCGCGTGGTCCGGGCGGACTGGTCTTCGGAGGACGCACGCTGGACGCTCACGGTCGAGCAGACCGAGACGGGCGAAACGATCGAGCTCACCTGCGGCTTCGTTTACTGGTGCAGTGGCTACTACCGTTATGACCAGGGGTTCTCTCCCGAGTTCCCCGGGCGCGACCGGTTCGCCGGCCAGGTCGTCCATCCGCAGCACTGGCCCGAGGACCTCGACTACAGCGGTAAGCGTGTGGTGGTGATCGGGAGCGGGGCCACCGCCGTCACCCTCGTCCCGTCGATGGCCGACCGAGCCGCGCACGTGACAATGCTCCAGCGCTCGCCGAGCTACGTGGTGTCACTGCCCGCCCAGGACCGCGTCGCCGATTTTCTTCGGCGGCGGCTTTCGAGCCGGCGCGCCTACGGGATCGTGCGCTGGAAAAACGTGGTGATGACGATGCTCAGCTTCGAGCTCAGTCGGCGACACCCCAAACTGATGAAGAAGCTGCTGCGACGAGGGCTTCAGTTCCAGCTGCCGGGCGGGTTCGACATCGACACTCATTTCAACCCCCGCTACAACCCCTGGGACCAGCGCCTGTGCGTGGTCCCAGACGGCGATCTGTTCCGCGCCCTCCGTGACGACCGAGCCTCGATCGTGACCGATCGGATCGAGACGTTCACCGAGACGGGGCTGAAGTTGGCCTCAGGGGACGAGCTCGACGCCGACCTGGTGGTCACGGCGACCGGACTCAACGTCACCCTGTTCGGCGGCACCCCGATCGCCGTCGACGGGCGCCAGGTCGCACTCTCAGAGACCGTGGCCTACAAGGGCATGATGCTGAGCGGCGTTCCAAACCTGGCCCTGGCACTCGGGTACACCAACGCGTCGTGGACGCTGAAGTGTGACCTCGTCTCCGAGTACGTGTGCCGGCTGCTCAACCACATGGACGCCCGCGGCTACGACCGGTGCACGCCGAACGAACCTGGTCCCGAGGAGCCACGCACGCCGATCATCGACTTTCAATCCGGGTACGTTCTCCGCGTCGTCGACCAACTGCCTAAGCAGGGGGCTCGGGCCCCGTGGCGCCTGCACCAGAACTATTTCAAGGACATCCGCATGTTCCGTCACCCATCGCTGGAAGATGGAGCATTGCGTTTCGAGCGGCCCAGCGACGTAACCACGCCTCAGCGGGAGCTAGCGGCGGCGTGACCTCGCCGCGCGGCGCGCCGCGCTCGGCGTCGAAGGCGACGAGCAGCCTCCGCAGCACCCCCTCGAGCGTATTCAGCTCCTTGAACTCAGGGCGCCCAGCGGCCTGAGTCGTTGGCTACGTGTTGGGGGGCGATCTGATCGACGAGATCACCGCCCTTGGCGATGACACGGACAAGTCAGGCCGCGTCCGTCCGCCGGGTCGGGGACCCGCTCGCTCAGCCCGTCGCGCTCCAGCCGTTTCAGCCGGTTGGTCTTCCGGCGGGCGCATCCCCGCGCTGACCCTGGACGCGGAGGCGGTCGTCGAGCCGATCGTGATGCCGGCGCCCGACGAGCCGGATGCGATTCCAGAAGCCCATTCGTCAGCTGTTCCGTGAGCGTGACCGCCGGTCGATGAAATTCGCCTTCGACTTCTGGTCAAACGCCGACGTGCAAGCCAACGCTGAGGACATCCTCGAGCGCAGGGCGCCGCGCTCAACCTCGAGCGCCATCAGCAACGGATCGATGCCCTGCGACCCGGCTTGGCCGGAGGACTGGATCGCCACATTCACACGGTGGGTGCAGAGCGGCAGGCGGCGTAGCGTGAGCGGATCGCTCCGCCCGGCTCAAAGCTCGTAGGCGTAGCGGGTGAGTGTCTCGCATCCAGCCTCGGTGATCAGCAGCAGGTCCTCGAAGCGCACCCCACCGAGCCCGTCAATACCCTCGATCCCGGGCTCGATCGCGATCACGTCGCCGACGAGCAGGGGGTCGGTTTCGGACAGGCCGAGGAGCGGAGCCTCGTGGACCTCGAGTCCGACTCCGTGGCCGAGGCTGAAGTAGAACCCGTGGGTGAGCCGCTGCCCGGGCTCGCGGGTCCGCTGGGTTGGGAAGCCGGCCCGCTCAACCACCTCGGCGGCGTGGTCGTAGAGGGCTCGGCTGGCGATTCCGGGACGGGCCGCCGAACGCGCGGCTTCAAGCGCCTCGA
This sequence comes from uncultured Solirubrobacterales bacterium, assembly GCA_964194275.1. Lineage (GTDB taxonomy): Bacteria > Actinomycetota > Thermoleophilia > Solirubrobacterales > Solirubrobacteraceae > Palsa-465. The sequence goes on along the minus strand of CAXMLR010000060.1, from coordinate 8,158 downwards.
GGACGACCTCCCGCAGCCTGGCCACCGGCTCCGTGATCTGCCCGGCCACGAAGGTTCTGGTCATGTCAGCCCAGCAGCCGCTGGCCTCGTCCCGGGGCCACAGGTCGATCGTGATCGGCAGATCCGCCGGCAGTGGACCGGTACCAGGATCGTGGCCGCCGCCCGAGAGCGCGGAGACGACCATGATGGTCGGCGGCGCGGGACATCCGGCGGCCGCACACTCCGTACGAATCGCCGCCCGGACCCGCTCCGCCGTCAACAGCTCGCCGGTGTGGCGCAGGTGCCCGCCGTCCGCGTCGGCACCCCGGATCAGGCGCTCGGCGGCCGCCATCCCGGCTTCCGCAGCGCGCTGGCTCCGGCGTATGCCGGCCAGCTCCGCCGGGCTCTTGACGCGCCTGCGCTGCTCCACGGCAGGGCCGTCGACTTCGACTTCGACGCCGGCCGCGCGGATTCCGTCAGCGATCGCGACGGGGAGGTCGCTGGGGACGACGGCCTCGGCTATCCCCCAACTGCGCAGCGCGCGGATTACGACGGTGAGCTCGGCTTCATCACGCGGAATGCCCTCCCGCAGGAGGTCGTCGAGTCCCAACTCATCGGTGCGGAGCAGCTCGGCATTGGGTACGGCCTTCGCGATGCGCTCCGCTTCCAGAGAGTTGGACAACACGAAGGCCTCCTCGCCGCGAGCCACGAAGAGGAACGGATCGATGATCTCAAGCGGCACCTCGTGCCGCATCGAGGGATAACGCACCGTGTCGCCATAGAGGAGGACCGTCGCCACGCGCACCGAGGCTACAGCGAGATCCGTGGAGCGAGCACACCGCCGGGCTCGGGTCGGCCGTGGGCGCTGGGGACTGCCCTATCCCCCGAGCGACGGCGTCGCGACGTCTTGGATCGCCTTGTAGGAGCTGGCGCTCTGCGAGCCGATGTGGTCCACGGTCGAGGCGGCAGAGGTGATCCCACTACTGTCCAGGACACCTTGCTTGAGCCGGCCGCCGAGCCCGGCAAGCTGGCGCTGCAGCGCGGTGAGCGGGGCGACGAGCTTGGACAGGAGGGGACTGGCCTGAGCGTCTCGGAGCGCGATCTTCGCTTCGTGGAAGGCGAACAGCGCGGCTAACCCCGCCTTTATGATCGCCGCCTTGTGTTGCGAGGGCGGGGAGAAGCCCCCGTGGCGGAACGGCTTGTAGATGTAGCGATGGAACGCGCCGAAGGCCAGGCCAGCATGAAACAAAAACTTGGTCTTGGCGAACGCGATGTGTTCCGTCGTCTGGCTGGAGCTACTCCCGCTGTTGCCGGTCGACGAGCTTCCGCAGCCCGCGAGCGTGAGTGCGCCGACCACCATCAGGGCCGTACTCCAGTGAATAAATCGGGTCGATTTGCAGCGCTTCCAGGTCATCGTAGTCCTGTCTGAAGAGGGAGGAAGAGTCAGCGCCGACGGCGGAGCCCGTTACGAGCAAACGCGCCATCGGTCGCGGCCTGCCGTGCCAGCGGTCCCAGATTCAGCTCGCGCATCAGTTGGCTGAGCTCTTGACGCTCGGCGGCCGAGAGCGATAAGGGACTCATGGCGGACCGGCGGAGAAGGGTTTGAAGGTGGGCACGGCGCTCCGCGGGCAAGGCCCGCCACTGGCGTCCGGCTGCCCACGCGAACTGACCGACCGCCGTCGCCATTCCCAGTCTTCCCAGTCTCCTCGGCATCATCGACCACGGTACCGCACACGGAACGCTAGCTCGCAGCAGCTGCGCAAAATCCGGGAAGCGTGAGCGTGGCGTGCATCGCGTGGCGAGCCAGCTGTGCCGCGTGGCGGTCGCCAAACAGTTGAAGTCCCTGGTTGGCCGCCATCGCCAACGCGTTGAGCTGAAAGGCGATTGTCTCCGGCTCTGCGTCCGGCGGCAAATGGCCGGACTTGATCGCCACACGGGCTTGCGATTCCAGGGCATGATGCCAGTCGGACAGGGCGCCGGCGATGGCGTCGTGCACCGGGCCCGGTCGGCCATCGAACTCGCACGACGCCGCGGTCAGAAAACACCCGCCGGGAAACACGTCGCGCTCGAGGTACGAGATCCACGAGTCGCAGATCGCCCGTAAGCGCGGTAGACCCGGCTCGGCACCGAGGCTCGGCTCCCACACCTCGCGCGTGAACACTTCGATCGCGGCGGCGAGCGCTTGGAGTTGCAGCTCCTCCTTGGTGCCGAAGTGGCCGAGCACCCCGGACTTGCTCATCTGCAGATCGTCCGCGAGGCGCCCCAGGGTGAAGCCCTCGAGCCCCTCGACCGAAGCGACGAGCATCGCCCGCTCGACGATGTCGGCACGCGTCTGCAGCGCTGCCGTGGCCGATCTGCGAGGACTCACAGTCGGCAAGGATAGCGACCGGTCGGTCGGCAAACGTGATAGCGTGCGGTCGGACGCTAAAAGCAGCTCGGGACAAAGGAGTCGTGAATGCGGATTCGCCGACTGGGTTGGGCCGGCCTGGAGCTCGAAGCCTCGGGCGTAGTCGCCGTCATCGACCTGATGCAGGAGGTGGGCTCGATGGCGACGTTCGTCGGGGAAGCCCGGGGGCCATTGCCGCCGCCCTCAGCAGCGGGAACCGTTTCGGTGGCTCTCGCTACCCACCTCCATGCTGACCACGCCGACCCGCAGGCCCTGAAGCATGCGTTGGCGCCCGATGGCGTTCTCCTGCGCCCAGCGCCGGCCGAGGGCAGCGGGCTCGAAACGATCGCGATGGCCGTTGCCGAGGAGGGCCTCGCGCAGCTGGGGGTCCCGACCCAGACGATCGAACCGTGGGAGACCGTTGAGGTTGGCCCGTTCACGATCACCGCCGTCCCGGCGGCCGACGGCTTCGGCGACCCTCAGGTCTCGTGGGTCCTCGCTGCCGACGGACACCGGATCATCCACTGCGGCGACACGCTGTTTCACGGCTGGTGGTGGCTGATCAAGCTGCGCCATGGCCCGTTCGACGTCGCGTTCCTCCCCGTGAACGGGCCGATCGTCGACCTTCCGCACCGTCAACCGCGCAGCACCTTCCCGGCCGCGATGAACCCCGAGCAGGCGGCCGAGGCCGCAGCTCTCCTGGAGGCCAAACTGGCGATACCGATTCACTACGACACGCTGCACAAGCCACCGACCTACGCTCAGGTCGATCGGCCCGCCGAGGCCTTTACACAGGCCGCCAAGCAGCGCGGCGTGCCGACTCGGGTGTTGGCAGCCGGCGAGTACCTCGGTCTCGCCGAGCCAGCTGCCGCCGCGTAGACGCGCGAGGCTTCGGACCCGGGCGGTGCGTCACTCCCGCCCGCCCGGCCGACGGACTCAGCCCGTACCGGCCCGTTCGCGGCCGGCGTTCCCTACGCGTAGAACGATTCGCTCGGCACCGAGGTCGACACCGCCAACCTGAGCACCGGCAAGACAATGCTCTTCATCAGGAATCTTGTGAGCGCCAAGGGCCTGGTCTACCTCGATGCGACGGGCTCAGAACCAGTACTGCCCCTCAGCGCTACAGCGGTCTCCGCCCCAGAGGTCGGGTTCGGCCTGCGCTTCGACGCCGATCGCGGCGGTGACCAAGAGCACGAGCGACAGCGGCGCTCTGCCGACCGTGCTGGCGCTCGTGGCGTTGCTGCTGACGAGATCGGAGAGAACCCTCCCCAGATCCCGACCTGGGGTCCGAACCCATATGTAGAGGCGCGCGGGAGGGTGTGGGGGTTGGAGGTGTGCCCGCGCCGGCAGGCCGCACACGTGCCGCAGGAGATCTGGAACGGGCACGACCACCCGATCGCCGGGCGGAAATTCTGCACGTCGTCGGCGACGTCGCCGACTTCGGCCACACCCTCGTGGCGACCGGAAACGGCGCGGCGAAGGGTGAGCCGCCGGCGATGTTCAGGGCATCGAGATCGCAGGTGGCACCCGCAAGTGGGCGCACAAGCGCGCCCACGTCGTCGGTGAGCTGCGGAGACGATGCCACTTCCCAGCGCAGCACGTCGGGACCGCAGTAGGTCAGCTGTTGCATCACCAGGCCCAGGATACGGTTGATGATTCGTCGAGTTGGGTACGTCGTTTACCAGGCAAAAGAACAAGCGAAGGAGCAGCAATGCCACAACCCAAGGCCGACCGGACGGCGGCAGCCAAGAAGGCCGCCGCGACTCGGAAGCGCAATCAGCAGCGGCAGGCGTCCCAGACGGCGGGCAACAAGGCCGCCAGCACGCGCCACGCGCGCACCGCCGAGCAGGCCGCGAGCCAGGCCAAGCGTGCCGCTGGCGGCGCACTCAGCGGGGCCAAGGCGGCAGCACGAGCCGCGGGAACCGCAGCCAAGGAGGCGGGCAAGGCGGCCACGACGAGAACCGGCGTTTCCCGCGGGAGCCGCAAGAAGTAACCCCACAGCCCCAGGCAAAACCGCGGCTCCAGCACGTTGACCCAAGTCATTGGCATGAAACATGTCCTCCAGCGGTCGTTTCGAAGAACCCAAGCGAGCGCGAGTGCGAGCGACAGACAGGGCGTGTAGCGCTTCTGATCGATCGAGCTGATCGTCTGCCGTGACCCGGCGAATGCCATCGCAAGCTGCCCGTGCGAGAGCCCCCGCTCGGTTCGGAGTTCGCGCACCAAGTTCCTCACCTTGATGGAAAGGGCTTTCCACCGGCCGTGTGGTCAAGCCACCTTTACACCGATGTCCCGGCTTCGTTCAGTCGCGAGTATCGTTTGCTCGGAGATGCCGTTCTTCGGACACAAGACCCGCCGCGAGCGCGAATGGGAGGAAGTTCGCTCGTCCGCGCAGGATGACCTAGTTGCGCTCGGCGATGACATTCGCTCCCTCGACGTCGACATCGCGATGCCAGATGTCACGGTCGAGGCCAAGCAGCGTTACGAACAGTCACTCCAGGCCTACCAGCGAGCGAGCGAGATCTTTGACCGGGCCAAGCAGCCCGACGACCTCGCTCCCGTCAGCTCGACGCTGGAAGAGGGCCGCTTTGCGATGGCGTGCGCAAAGGCACTGCTCGACGGCCGGCCGGAGCCCGAGCGCAGGCCCCCGTGCTTCTTCGACCCTCGGCACGGGCCTTCCAGCGAGGAAGTTGACTGGGCCCCGCCAGGTGGGGCTCCGCGTCCGGTGCCGGCGTGTGCCGCCGACGCCGTGCGCATCAGAGATGGCTTTGAGCCGCACGGGCGACAGGTGTCGGTCAACGGTCGCCCCACCGACTACTGGAACGCTCCGCGCCACTACGGGCCCTGGGCGGGCGGGTATTTCAACGGATTCGGTGGCGGCGGACTGTTGCCGGGCCTGTTGCTCGGGTCGGCTCTCGGAGCGGGGCTCGGGTTCGGCGCCGCAGGGCTCGGCGATGCCTTCGAAGGGGACGACGGCGGGGGATACGGTGATGACGGTGGCGACGGCGGGGATTTCGGCGGCGGCGACTTCGGCGGCGGCGGCGACTGGTAGACGCGCACGGCGCAGGGCCGGCTCGCCTGCTCCAGTCATCGGACATCCACCGGGTTTGCCGGCAACGGCGGCGGGGGACCTCACGCGCAACGGCGCCGGGACCAACGCGGCGCCGGTGATCACGAGGCCGAAGCCGAGCACGCGGGCAGTGACCACGAAGCCCTCACACAGGGCCCAAATCGCCCACAGCGCCCAGCGCCTGCCGAGCATTTCGCGGTTTCGGCCCCCAGAGACGCCCACCGGCCCCCTGCCGTGCGTCACCTCAGGCGCAGTTCCGGCCCATGCGGGCCACTAGAGCTAGCCGGCCCGTTCGGCCGAGGCCAGTCCTCGCCGCGCGAACACCGCCAGCAGAGCGGCACCCGCCGCGAGCAGCCCGAACGACACCGCGACCTTGACCGGTGAGCCGGCGAGCAAGCCGCGGCCGGCCTCGAGTGCGTCGGTGGCTGGATTCAGGCGTGCGACGGAGTGGATCCAACCGGTCAGCAGGCGCAGCGGAACGTAGACCGGGGCGAGGAAAAGGATGACGAACACGGGCATCTGAATCAACGCTCCGGCCTGCTCGGTGCGCAGGAACATCGCCACCCCGCAGGCCCACAGCACGGCCACGAGGTTCATCGCCACGCCGAGCCCGATCAGGCCAATGAGATCGACGCCGCTCCCGTCGACGCTCATCCCGGCGATCAGGGCGGCGACGGTCACCACAGCGGCCGTGATCATCCACCGCATCAGCGCGCCGGCGGCATAGCCGGCGATGATGCCGCTACGCCGTGGCGCGCTCAGCAGCAGTCGCCGCGCAAAGCCGGAGTCGAAGTCCCGGGCCACCGCGAAGCCGGTGAAGACGCCACCGAACGCCGCCGACTGCAGGAACACGAAGACGAACTGAAACGCGGTGTAGCCCGGCTTGTAGTTGAAGTTGGGAACGTCGCCGATCCGCGACAGACCGCCGGCGAAGGCGACCAGGAAGAACAACGGAAAGATGATCGAGGGCAGCAGGATCGCGGGATTGACCAGCGTGTTGTGGATCGAGCGCCAGGCGACGCCCCTGGCGACATAGCCAAAGCGCCTCACGTCCGCACCAGTCGAGTCTTCATCGCTGAGCTCGCCAGCCCGAGCGTGATCACGGCCAGCAGCGCGGCAAAGCCGAAGCCGAGCGCCAGCGCCTCGGCGTCCCAGCCCTTGATGATCAGACTGCGCACGCCCTCGATCAGATAGGACACGGGGTTGTAGGTCGCGACCTCCCGGAACCAATCGGTCTTGATCAGGTTTCGGGGCAGGCTCGACGAACTGAGAAACACGGTCACGAACAGCAGTGGGAAAACGCCCTGGACCGCCTCGCCGGTTCCAAACCGCAGCGCCAGCAGCGCGCCCAGTCCGGCGAACCCAAACGCGATCAGGATCGACAACACGAGCAGCACGAGTGCGCCGCCCACCCCGCTCCGGATGCCGACGCCGGTGGCGATTCCGACGAGCAGGTAGACCACGGACTGAATGCAGGCGAGGACGAACGCGCCGCCGAGTTGCCCGACCAGCAGCGCCGTCCCCCGCAGCGGGGTCAGCGCCAGGCGGTTGAAGAAGCCGGTTTCGATGTCCCGCGCGAGGTCCGTGCCGGCGGAGACGGCGACGAACAAGGCGCCCTGGATGAACGGGAGCGCCAGCGCGAAGTCCCGGTAGTCGCTGACGGGAAAATGCGGGATCCGGGTCGCGGCGCCGAGTGCGCTCCCGTTGATGGCGAACAGGATCAGCGGGAAGAGCAGTGGAAAGATCAGCAACGCCCGCTGGCGCAGCGCGCGCGTGACCGAGCGTCGGGCGACCGCGCCGACCTGTTCGATCAGCCCGGGGCCGGCGGTCGGCTTAGCGACGGCGACGGCCACGCCGACGGCCCTCCGGCGGAGTCCCCGAGGCCGCCTCAGCATCTCCGGCTCCCTCGAGCTTGCGGCCTGTCTTGGCCAGGAACACGTCATCGAGTGACGGCTGGTGGAGCAGCAGTGATGCCACGTGAATGTCGGCTCCATCGAGCACGCGGACGACGTCGGCCAGCTGCGCCTCGCCGCCGGGTAGCTGTACGGTCACGCTTCCCCGCCCGTTTCGCCGCAGAGCGCCGAAACGCGCGAGCAGTTCGGCCAAGGCCTCGCCGGCGCCTTCGTCGGCCGGAGCCACCTCCACGCTGGGACTGCCGATCTCCGCCTTGAGCTGGGCCGGCGTTCCTTCGGCGACGATCTTCCCCTGATCGATGATGCCGACGCGGTCAGCGAGCACGTCCGCCTCCTCCAGGTACTGCGTGGTCAGAAACACCGTTATTCCCTCATCGTGGGCCAGGCGCGCTACCTCTTCCCACAGGGCGGAGCGGCTCTGCGGGTCAAGTCCCGTCGTCGGTTCGTCCAGGAACAGGATCCGCGGGTTGTGGACGAGTGCCAGCGCCAGATCGAGTCGACGCTTCATGCCGCCGGAATAGCCGCCGACTCGGCGGTCCGCGGCGTCGCTCAGGCCGACGCGGTCGAGCAGCGCGCTCGAGCGGCGCCGGCGCTCCGCCTTGGCGATCCCCTGCAGCGTCGATTGGAGCAGCAGGTGCTCGCGCCCGGTGAGGATCGGGTCGAGCGCTGCTTCCTGCAGGGCCGCGCCGATCGACGCCCGAACCTGAGCACCCTGCCGGACCACGTCGTAGCTGCCGACACTCGCACGGCCACTGGTCGGCGGCAGCAGCGTGGTCAGCATCAAGACGGTGGTCGACTTGCCGGCCCCGTTGG
>CAXMLR010000059.1:0-6147 GCA_964194275.1 uncultured Solirubrobacterales bacterium | reverse complement strand
CCGCGTACGGCCGAAGGCCACCTCAACTAATAGGTCATAACCTCTCTATTGATGAGCGTGCCAGACCCCCGACTGTGTGTATAGTATGCGCATGGCGCGGGTAAACGTCTATTTGCCGGATGAACTCGCCGCGCGAGCGCGCGAGGCGGGCGTGAACGTTTCGGGGATCGCTCAGGAGGCGCTAGAGGATGCGCTCGCGGCCGTGAGCACCGATCGTTGGCTTGATCGCTTGGAGAGTCTGCCGCGGTCGCCGGTCTCGCACGAACGGGTGATTGAGGTGTTAGATGACGCCCGCAGCGAGCTCGGCGCGCGAGCCGGCCGCTGAGGTCGTCGTCGATGCCTCGGCGCTGGTCGAGGCGCTGTTGGGCACCGCGGTTGGCGAGATCGTCCGCGAGCGGATCCGCGGCCGGGTGTTACATGCCCCCGCCCACCTCGACGCTGAAGTGCTCTCCGCGCTCGGGCGTCTTCACCGCGCCGGCGACCTGCCCGATGCCACCGTCACCGCAATGGTCGGCGAGCTGACCCAGGCCCCAATTCGCCGGCATCTGCTCGCGCCCCTGCTCGCCGGCGCCTGGGAGCGCCGGTCGCAGCTGCGGCTCGTCGACGCGCTCTACGTCGAGCTCGCCGGCGCGCTCGGCTCGTTACCGCTGCTAAGCACCGACGGGCGCCTAGCGCGAACGTCCGCGCTCGTCGAGCTCATCAAGGACTCGTAGATGGCGTAGCGTCAGGAATCGTGGCGCGCGAGCCGCAGTCCGCCGCGGCGTTCGGTTTCGCTGATCGCGCTTGCTGCTGGGACCATTTCGCTGGTGACCAGGCCATGTTCGGTGGTGAGCTTGTCGATGATCTGGAATGAACGCGCGATGGCTTGGGGCGTGTCGATCACGATTGTGATCACGGGGACGTGGCGGCTGAGTTGAAAGAGCTTGTCGCCGTGGGGGGCGTGGGCGCCATGAAAGCCCCAGATGCCGCGCAGACTGGTTGCGCCGGCGGCGTCTGACTCGCGCAGGCGGCGGATGATTGCGTGGTGGAGCGGGTGTCCGTCGTGCATGGCTTGATCGGGCGTGTGGATCATCAGCTTCTGCCAGAGGGCGAGCCCGTGTTCGTCGCTGCCGGGGAGTTCGTGGGGGATGGCGAGCAGCTGTCCGTCGCGTTTGCAGATGCGGACGCGTTCTAGGGTCAGCAGCGGCTCGGGCAGGAGTTCGCTGAGTTCGGGGAGCACGGCCGCAATCGATTGACCCGAGCCGACGGAGATGATCATCATCGGAACGTCGACGTTGCGGCTGAAGAAGCGCGCGCGGGCGCGACGGCCACGGGCTGTTCCGTCGACGCCGAGGAGCACGGTGGCGCCTGAGATGCCGCGCTGGTGCAGTAGGTCGCATACGGCGACGAACGCCGGGGTGCGCCCGACGCGTTGTTGGCGTCCGACGTAGATGGTGAGTTTGGTGGCTTCTCCGAGCTGTTCGGGGAGTCGTACCTGACCGATCGCGCCGGAGAGCAGCCGGGCGCGTTCGAGCGTGACCAATCCGCGGCGTTTGATCTGCAGGACGAGTTTGAGCATTGATTCGATTCGCTCGCGGGTGTCGACGGCGACCGATACGACTGGGAGGTCTTCAGAGAGCGTGAGCTGGCGGTCGGTGTGCAGATGATGAAGGCGCCCGAAGCCTTCAACCCCGCGCAGGAGCACGCTGGTCTGCAGGCGGTGTCCGCCGTAGATGTTCAGCAGCTCGTCAGCCAGCAGTCCGTCCTCGGTGCGGTCACGCTCGCCGAAGTAGGTCGTGAGCTTTAGACAGTCATCGTTCATGCGTGGGCTCCGATCGCTCTGCCGTGCTCATCCTGGCTGGTTGCCGACGACGAGTACGGGGGTGCTGGCGTCGGCGACTAGGTCTTGGGCAACGCCTCGGAGGAGCAGTCGCCCGGCGCGGCGGGCGGGGTGCTGTCCGCAGACGATGAGGTCAAACCCGTGCTCGTGGGCGTGGGCGAGCAACGTCTGAGCGGGTGCTTGGCCTTGGAGGATCTGGTGCTCGACGTCGATGCCGGCTCGCTCGGCGCGGTCTTTGACCTCATCAAAGGTGCACTTGAGGTAGCGGTGGGCGGCGTCTTCGGACTCGGTGCGGTCCGCGGTGGTCTCGGCGTGGGTTGGGGAGTAGGCAATTGAGACGACTTGTAGCTCGCCGTCGTATCGCCGTGTCAGATCGATGGCGAGGTCAAAGGCGGCAAGCGCGACTCCGGAGCCGTCCCAGGCGAGCAGGATTCGTTGAAACATCAGTGCAGGATGGGGATCAGGGACAGGGCGAGCACCAGCGCGATCAGCATGTAGAGCAGGTAGACAGATAGCCGCCCGGATTGAAACGCGCGGACGCGTCCGGCGATCCGCAGCGCGAGGGCGGTGAGCGGCGCGTAGAGGAAGCGGTCGATCGCCAGCACAACCCTCGTGTCCAGCGTGAACTCTCGCGCCGCCTCACCAGCTGGGTTCGGCGTAAGGCGGCTCCGGTACCCGAGTGGCCCGCGGAGGATGACGCGCATCGGATTGGAGTACGCCGAGGGGCGGTATTGCACCACGGCCAAGTCGGCGCCGCTCCCGGTGACCCATACGGGGGCGCGACGGACCCGGCCCGCACCGCCGGCCCGGGTCAGCGCGATCGCGGCCAGGGCGTAGGCGGGCAGCACGATGCTCAGCCACGTCGGCGCGAGCACCGAGAAGCCGGTGAACACCGGGCCGAGGACCAGCGGGTGACTGATCGTGCTGGTCGCCGCGTCAAAGCCCAGCATGCCGCTCAGGCCGCTGCCCAGCGCGTGGATCTCCCACGGCGCGACGGTGCCAAGAAACAGAATCACGACCCCAAGCACGGCCAGGCCGACCGGCCAGCGCGACGGTTCACGCGCGGTCGCGAGCTGCTCGCGGGCCTGACCCAGGAACGCGAAGCTGTAGTACTTCGCGAACGCGAGCAGGCCGAGGCCGGCGGTGAACGCGAGCGCGGCCGCGGCCAGCGCGCAAAGCAGCCGCGAGAGCAGCGTCGGCATCCGAAACCCCTGCAATAGAGCTTCGAAGGTGAACCATTCGCTGACGAACCCGCCCAGCGGTGGGATCGCCGCCAGCGTCAGCGACGCCACTCCGAGCCCCAGCGCGGTGCCCGGAAGCTGGCGCGAGAGTCCGCCAAGTGGGTCAAGGAGGCGCTGGCCAGTGGCCAGCTCCACGCGGTCGATGCCGATCAGCGCCAGCGTCTTGGCGAGGTTGTGCGCGCACACGTGCAGCGTCGCCGCGAGCAGGCCAGCGGCGGCGAGCTTGGGCTGGTGTGCGGCGTGTCCGAGCAGCGCGACCCCTAGGCCGACGGTTGCGATCCCGGCGTGCTCGACGGTCGAGTAGCCGAGGAACCTGCGCAGGTTGTCCTGGGTCAGTGCGTAGAGGATCCCGAGGATTGCGGTCAGACCGCCGAGGATCAGCAGCGCGTCGCCGCACCAGACCGGCAGCGGCCCGATGATCTGAAACTCAAAGCGCCACAGTCCGTAGAAGCCGGCGCACAGCGCCACCGACAGCGATGCCGCGCCGAGACGTGGCGCGGCGCCGTAGCCGGCGGGGAGGCCACCTTGGAGCGGGATCAAACCGACCTTGCTCGCAAATGCGATCAGGAACAGTGCGAACACCACCCCGCGAGTGCCGCCCGAGAGCGACGCGTGGGCCCATACCGCGAGCGAGAAGGTGTGGGTGTGGGCATAGAGCAGCCCGAAAGCGGCGAGCAACGCCGCGCCACCGATCTTCGCCAGGCCGCCGGTGAGGTAGCCGGCCAACAGCTCGGCGGGATGTTCGCGGTCAGCGCTGGCGATCAGGTAGATGCAGACACTGAGCAGCTCCCAGGCGAGAAAGAACAAGAACGCGTTATCGGCACCGATCGCCACCGCCACGGCGAGTAACAGCACGCCGCCCAGGCCGGTAAGCCAACGTCCGGCAGGCAGCTCGGCGTAGGCGAGGGACACGGCCGCGCCGGTCAACCCGGTGACGGCCAGAAAGATTCCCGCCACACCGTCGGCGCGCAGTGCCGAGCTCCCGAACCCCAGCCAGCCGCCTAACTCAAGGGCGGGATGCGACCTGCCGAGCGCCGCGCTCAACCCAACCACGACCAGCAACGCACACCCGGCGGTCGACACCAGTGCCGCCACCCGCCCGAGGCGGACGGCGACCAATGGCGCCAGCGCGAGCGTGCCCATAGCGATCGCGAACACGAGCGTCATGCGACGGCTTCCGGTTCGGTTACGAGCCCTACCGCCTGGAGCAGCCCGTTGAGGATCGCGATCGGCGCGGGCGGCGACCCGGGGATGTAGATGTCGACGGGCAGCACCTGGTCGACACCGCCCGCGACGCAATCTCCGGCGGCGGCGAGTCCTCCCGAGCAGGCGTCGGTGCCGACAGCAATCAGTGCTTTGGGCGCGGGCATCACGTCCCAGGTGCGCTCAAGCGGGGCCCGCATGGGTGCGGTCACGCCGCCGGTGACCAGCAGGATGTCGGCGTGGCGCGGGGCGGCGGTGAGAAAGAATCCGAGCCGCTGAATGTCGTAGTACGGATTCCACAGTGCCTGTATCTCCCACTCCTCGCTGCCGTCCGAGCCGCAGTCGATGTGACGCACGTGGATCGAGCGGCGCAGCGCCTTGGCCTGCTCGCCCAGTACGCGGGGGCCTTCCGCCAGCGTGACGGCACCGCGAGCCCCGACCACCAGAGCGTCCCGGGAGCGGCCGGCGCTCTCGTAGCGCTCCGCGAAAGCGAACCTCTCCGGCGCGACACGCACGCATTCACCGCACAGAATGCAGCGGCCCCGATCGACGCTCACGCGGCCGTGCTCGATCTCGATCGCGCCGGTCGGGCACACCGTGGCAAGCTCCGGTGACGCATCCACCGGGTCGAGCAGTTCGAGCTGGCCGAGGAACCCTGACGGCGGCGGTTCGGGGCCGTCGGGGTAGCGGGTGGTGATGCGGCGTTTGCGCAGACCGCGGACGAGCCACTCGAGCATCAGCGATCGGCTCCCGCCGGTGTCAGCCCGAAGCTGTGCTCGATAAACGCGAAGTCGGTCAGCACATCCTTGGGAAACGCGTGGTCAAACAACGCCCAGTTGCGCAGCGACGGAGAGGCGATGTGAGCGCGGTGGATCAACCCGTCGCGAACCTCGACCCAGACCACCAGCTCACCTTGGGGAGCCTCGCTCCACCCAAACGCCGCTCCGCTCCCGCCGGCCGGCTGCGGGGCGATCAGGGCTCCGTTTCGGCGGCGCAGGTGATCGATCGACTGCCGCAGGATCCGTAGCGACTCGGCCAGCTCGCCGAACCGCACGTTGATCCGCGCCATCGCATCTCCTTCCCGAGCGGTTGTGACCCGCAGCCCGAGGCGCGGATAATCGCCGTAGGGTCGTTCGTGACGCGCGTCGGTTGAAATGCCTGAGCCGCGCGCCACCGGACCAACCGCGCCGTAGCGCTCGACGAGCTCGCGTGTGAGATGGCCGGCTCCGATCAGCCGGTCGGTCATCGATGCGGTCGCCAGGAACAGCCGGCGATCCTTGCCCAGGTCGCGCTCGAGCGCGTCAACTGCCGCCAACAGGTCGTCCAGCTCCATCCTCCCCTCACAGCGCACCCCGCCCGGCAAGACGACGCCACGGCCGAAGCGGCTGCCGGTCAGCGCGGCGCGGATTCGCATCGTCTGCTCCTTGAGGATCTGAAACCGTGCCTGGCCGACGTACAGCGCGGTCGTCTCGGCCTCCTTGGCGATCACGTCCAAATGGCAGGCGATCCGCTCAAGCTCAGCATGCACGGCTCGCCAGCGCTGTGCGCGCGCCGGCGGATCGAGATTAAGGGCCCGCTCGACCGCCTGCGAAAACGCGCACGCGTACGCGACGCTGGCGATCCCGGCGACCCGCTCGGCCACATGCACGGCCCGGTCAGGAGTCAACCCGACCAGCCGCGCCTCGAGACCGCGATGCTTGAAAAACGGACGCGTCTGGATCCTGGGAACGTCCTCGCCGCCAGTTTCGATCAAGAACTGGATCGCCTCAAACACCCCTGATCGCACCGGTCCAAAAGGCAACGAGAACACATCAAGGCCCGCCACCCGCTCGTCCAGGACGCTCGCGTCGGGCGCCGTCAAACGCCGACCGGCGGGCGCCGGGC
>CAXMLR010000058.1:0-6471 GCA_964194275.1 uncultured Solirubrobacterales bacterium | reverse complement strand
CGAACTCCTCCAGCGTCTTGCGGGCGGGGAACCGGGCCGTCTTGATGCGTCCTTCGCCGCCGTGACTCTCACGGGCGGAGACCTCGGTGCCCAACAGGACCTCGGCAAACCGCTCATAGCTCCAGGATTCCTCCCGGGCACGGTCGGCGAGGACCGGCAACGCCCTCGCCGCAGCGGGCGCCTTGAGCGCCCGGAACAGGTGCGCGAGCTCAGCGGTTTTGCTCATGCTGGAATCAGCCGGTCATAGCGCGAGAGCGGCCGGATCTCGACGTCGACCTCGTGCCGCTGCCGGCGCCGGACCCGCTGCTGCTCGAGCTGGGTCTGATGGGCGGGGTCGGTGAACGTCAACCCGCCGGCGAACACGCGGCGGTGCCGGCACGCGAGCTCGCCGGTATCCAGCACCACCGCCATGACATGGCTCTGGGAGACGTGCAGCTCGACGCGCCGGCCGGCGAACACCGGGTCGATCGAGTAGTCGTTGCGGTCCACCCGCAAATACGGCTGCTGCGGCACCCGAACCACAGTCCGGCGGTCAGTGCCCGGCAGCCGCTCAGGGAGCGGGCGCATCCGCGCCCGCTCCTGCACCAGGCGCTCGGTCGGAACGGCGCGGATCGTGCGATGCACCCGCTGGTTGACCCGATCGCACCATCCGTCGAACTGCTCCTGGAAATCGAGGTGGTTCGCGAACCTGCGACCCGGCTCAAAGTTCGAGCGCATGAACCGATGCGATCGCTCGAGGATCCCCTTCGCCTGCGGATCAGCCGGCTCGAGGATCACCCAGCCGACCCCGAGCTGACCGCAGAACGATGCGAACTCGGTCGTGGGCCTGCCGCCGCCGGCGTGGATCGCGCCCTCCCGATCCCACACCAACTTCTCCGGCAACGCCCCGACCCGCTCCAGACACCGCGCCAAGCCCCAGAGGATGTCCGGCGCCTCCTTAGAGAACACCAGGGCACCGGCCACAACCCGTGACCAGCACAATTCGGCTGTCACGACATATCCGCGGCGTTGTTGCCCGTGCCCGACCGAGATCAGCTCCCTGGGCTCCCACAAATCGCACTGCACCAACTCGCCCGGCCGATAGACAGTCCGCTGGAACGTGCGACGAACCTGAAACCGCGGGCGGACCTCGCGGACATATTCATCGAAGACCGTCTTCCCGCCCACATACCCCAGCTCGATAGCCATCTCCCGCAGCCGCAACGACTGAATCGACGGATCGGCGCGCAGCTGCTCGCAAATCCACTCCCGAAACGGATCGAGCTTCGAGGCGACCGGCGACCGCTCATACCTCGGCGGCGCATCTGACGCCACCGCGCGCGCGACCGTGTCCCGCGCGATCCCGAGCGACTTCGCGACCTGCCGCTGCGAGCGCCGCTCGACCAACACCAACCGCCTGATCTCCGCCCACTGCTCCACGCCGACCACACACTCCTCCTCGCCCGATCCACACGGATCAGACGAGCGTCAACAGCCGGCCGGACAACACCCCGACCCCACGCCCAGTGGCCTAGTTTTCAACCGGCGCAGGTGGCCCAGTATTCAACCGGCGCCCACACACCTAGGATGAGAGGTGCGCTGCACAGACGCCCGCGCAGCTAAAAGCGTAGGCCCGCTGGACGACAGAAGCCGTCGAGGCACAAGAGGTTATCTGGCTTCGGATATGACCAACCGGAGTGCTCCGTCAAAGTTGGGCATATCCCGGAGATGTCCGTGCTCGGCGTCCCAGGCTCCAGACGCAAGGTCGGCACGAAGTCTCTCGACGATCTGCTGCTCGACGTCTGGCTCAAGCAGAGCCCACATTGACTGTGAGGCGCGGACCTCAGGGTCAAGCAACGCCTCGGGGCGGTTCCAGAACGCCTCAAAGAACCCGTCGACGCAGTCGCTCGGGGTCAGAACGCGCTCGATCCTAACCTGGCCTCCGAGTGTGTTGGCGATCGTCTCCATCGATGGGAACCGGGGCCGCTCGATCATGAGTCCGTCAGCGAGGTAGTCCTGCTGCCATGTCGGCAAATCCTCGAGTTCGAACGTGAAGACCACAACTCGAGACCGCGCGACACGGCGCATCTCCGTAAGGCCTGCTTTCGGCGATTCCCAATGATGGATGGTCACGCAGGCCATCGCGGCGTCGACCGTGGCGTCATCAAGCGGAAGAGCCTCTGCACGGGCGGCGATCGCCGGCGCGGCTCCGACCGGCCGCTGCCGCCGCATCGTCGCACTCGGTTCGACGGCGAGCACCAATCGATCCCCCGGCTCATACGAGCCCGCGCCCGCCCCCACGTTAACCACCGTACGAGCGTCACCCAACGCCTGCTGGATTCGTTGCGCGATACGCGGATCAGGCAGCCGAAACCGGGTGTAAGTCTGTCCGTGTTGCTCGTAATCGACTCGCGGGACCACGAGAGAAGCCTAAGTCCTGATCACGTCCGCTTCTGCAATCACGCAGCACGGGGCGTGAGATTGGATCGCCGGCGCCGAGAGCACGGTGCTGCTCTCGGTCATGACCCGTCGGTGCTTGGTCCGGTACCGGTGGCCTGGCGGCCCGGTCAGCGGGCGGAGCGCGCTATGGCCGCGCGCCGGCGTCCAGTAGCGCTTCGCGGTTTGCGAACACCTCGGCCGGCCGGAAGCGCTCGGCCGTCCAGGTCACGGAGCGGACGGTGACGCGCGCGCGATGGCGGCGCATGATCGAGACGTGTCGCGGGAGCGCGACGAAGCGCCGCAGGTCCGCTTCGCTCTCCCACACCGACAGTGAGCCGCCGATCCGCAGTCGCGGGTCGACGTAGAGCGCGACGCCGATCGCGCCCGTCATCGCCCACCAGCCGCGACGAAGCGCAAGACCGTCACGCACGATGGCCGGCAAATCGCGCCATCGCCGCGCGGTGAACTCCGTGAGCGAGACAACGACCGGCCCGTCGGTGGGCGGGACCGGCCCCAGAGTCATCGCGCTTCGCACAGCGCCTGCACCGTCTCGAGCTCAGCCTCGCCTTTTGTTATCTGCACGTCGAGCGCCGCGTGGTCGGTGTCATCCGGGAACGGCAGGGCGAACGGAAACTCGCTGCCCGACGCATTGGGCACGACACGGCCGTAGGCGACGCCGGGCCCCCAGTCCGGCAGGCGGGCGCCATCACCGAGCAGGCCCAGCGCGGTCGCCGGCACGGCGGCGATGGACACCGGACACGTGCCGACGCGCTTCCCAGAATTCGTATGCATCTGCATATCATCCGTGGGATCCGACTATCTGTCAAAGCGTAGAATTTCGTCCACCATGGAGCCTGACGAGGATCTCGGCGCGCTGTTCGCGCGCATCACCCGCCGGATCGTTGAGGCCGAGCGTCCACTGCTCGCCGAGCAGGGTTTCTCGATGTGGGCCTACATCGCGGTCTCGCACCTCGCGATCTCGCCTGTCGGCACGCAGCTCGCGCTCGCGCAAGCCATCGGCTATGACAAGACTCGCCTCATCGCCGTCCTCGACGGTCTCGAATCCGACGGCGTTCTCACCCGGACGCCCGACCCGGCCGACCGCCGCGCGCACATCGTCACGCTGACCCGCAAGGGCCGTGCGCGCCACGCCGCTGCCCAGCGAGCGGTGCGCAAGATGGAGGACGGGCTGCTGGCGGTGCTCAACCCAGACGAGCGATCGACGCTCAGGCGCGCGCTGGCGACGCTGGGCGGCCCCACGCCCGACGCCTAGCCACTAGTCGAGCGGCGACAAAACGCCCGTTGGCACGCACACTCGGCACGCAGACGGGCGCCGCAGCCAGCGACGGACTGCTCCTTCGGCCACCTCGGCCTTTCGAACTCGCGGTCGCCGACCAGCCCTGAACACTGAAGAGGCGGACCTGCTCGAGACCGAGCGACCCTGCCGCCGCCGCTAGGGCCGGCGGCGCGATACTGATGGCATGAGCGAGCCTCTCGAGCAGCGGTCAACCGGTGGGTGCCTGTGCGGCGCGGTCCGTTACCACGTGGACGGGCCGCTGCGCGACGTCGAGAACTGCCACTGCAGCCGCTGTCGGCGCACACACGGCCACTTCGCCGCCTACACCGCGGCCCCCGCGGACGCGCTGGTCCTGACCGAGGAGCGCGGGTTGCGCTGGTATGTCGCCGACGGCCGTGAGCGGGGCTTCTGCGCCGAGTGCGGCGCCAGCCTGTTCTGGCGCCGCACCGGCTCTGATCAGACCTCGATCTCCGCCGGGACGGTGGACGCGCCGACCGGGCTGCGCACCGCGTTGCACATCTTCACCGACAGCCGCGGCGACTATTACGAGATCACCGACGATCTGCCCCGACATCCCGGCAGCTGCCTGGCTTCCTACCCATGACGGCAATTCCAGCGCGCCGCGCCAGCCGACGACCGGCGATTCGAGCAGCTCGAACGCGAACGAGGCACGGCCCGGACTCCACGGAAGCTTCCTTTACCAGCCGTGGCGTCTGACCCGGCGTTCCCGTCCTCCTCGGAGCATGTCGCATGCCAGAAGGGCCGTGATCGTCTCCGAAGTGAGCGCCAGGACGCCCAGCGGCTCGGTCCAGTGGCCAATGTCGTCCCCTAGGCTCGGCAGGCCGACCGAGCGCGAGAGGACGTATGCCGCCACCGCGAGCGACGCGAAGGTTCCCGCTGCGGCCCAGACCACCGTACCGTCGCGCAGGATCAGGGCGACGGCAGTCGCCAAACACCCGGCGATCAACGCGATAAACAGCACGCCGGTGTACGGCGCCTCGCGCAGATGGGCCGACACGAGCGGAACGTGAACGGCCGCAGTGACGGTGACGAGCGCGGCTCCCGGCCAGCGCCAGGATGAGCGGGCAGGTGACTGCATGGACCGGGATGGGTTTGTGTGTAGCTGCATTGGCATCCGATCTGTGTCGAGGCTCGAAGGAGCGCCGCCGCCCGGACAACAGCCCGGACGGCGGCCGGCGGCCGTGCGCTCAGCGCACGGTCACGATGCGCTCCATCCCGAGCAGCGTATGGTCGCGTCCGTCTTGGGTGTTCATGAAGCACGCGAGCACGTACTTGCCGGGCTTCAGGCCGAGGATCCCTTGCTGCTGTCCCTGCCAGGACAGTGGTCCTGCGCCCGCCGTCGTGTTGAGGCTGAACGGGATCTGGTTGACCTTGCCTTCGCGTAGCAGCTTCACGATCCGGGACGCGGAGAACTTCTTGGTCGTCGCGATCACGTCGAGCATGTGCGCCAGGTAGCCGTCGTTTTGCCAACGCACCAGCGAACCGGCGCGCAGCGTTCCCTTGACCCTGAAGCCGAATTCGATCGCTTGCACGGTCGCCGCCGGGGTTGGCAGCGCCGCGGGGTGAGCCGACTGGGCGATCGTGAACACCGCGCTCGGCGCCGGACCGTTCGAGTGAGGCCCTTGGCGCGCCACATCGAGTGCGACGTAGTTGCCCGGCTGCAGGTTGGCCTGAATCTGAGTAGTGCCGTGCGGCGCGTTCACGTCCAGTACGAACGCGCCGACCTGGCGGATGCTATTGAGATCCTGCGACGCCCGCGACCTCCCGTAGGCCTGCGCCTGAGCGTAGGTCACGCCCTGGTTCAGGCGCACGAAGAGCATCTGACCGTACCCGTCGGTGGTATTGACAGCGACGTTGACCGCGCCTGAGAGCGCCTGGCCGGTGACGGCGACCGTCTTGCCGGTCAAGGTAACGTTGAGCTGCGGTAGGGCGGCGGCGCTGCGGGCCCCGGTGGACCCAACGGCCAGACCGGTGGCGGCGAGCGCTACCGCGCAACTGGCCGTCAGCGCGCAGCTAAGCCAACGAGTGATGGACATGATGTTGTGTGACCTCCGGCTGTTGTTTGGTGATGGTTAGGAGAAAGTCTGGTTCTGCATCGCGCGTGGGCCCGGTAAGCAGGCGTCGGCGGGCTCGATCGCGTGCGCGCGGGTGATCCGGGCGAAGGGCAGTTCTGCGAGCTCGTTGGCGCGGGCCACCGTCTCCTCGCGCTCGCCCTCAAACCGACAGAAGCACGCCTCCTCGGCGGGCACCAGCATTGAGCCGAGATAGCGGACTCGGGCACCCTCCGCGGAGAGCTGTGCGCACGCGGCCTCGACGCGCGCCAGGGCCTCCCGCAGCTCGGTCTCTGAGAGCCCGGGCAGATACCGCTCGACGAGGTAGACGTTCACGGCGGCGCAACCTACGTCCGCGCCGTAGAGCGATCAACCGGTGGAACCCCTGGACTTGCCCGGCTCGACCGCAGGCCCCGCGGTTTGGTCACTCCTGTCGTGGCAGCCCGGTGCTGGACCCTCTCCCGAGCGCCACCGCCAACGCGGTGCGCGAGCGCACGTCCAGCTTGCGGTACAGCTTCGACAGATTCCACTCGACTGTTCGGACGCTGAGATGCAGCGCGGCTGCGACCTCGCGATTGCTTTGCCCGGCAGCAACTAGCTCCGCGACGGCCGATTCGGTCGCGCTGAGCATGCCCGCGGGGGGCGGCTGGCGCCCACCGATCCGACCCAGCTCGGTGCGGGTCC
>CAXMLR010000057.1:0-2984 GCA_964194275.1 uncultured Solirubrobacterales bacterium | reverse complement strand
GGCATCGCGCAGTCGAAGGTGTCGATGCCGAGCTCGACGCCTCTGATCAGGTCATCGACCTCGCCGATCCCGAGCAGGTGGCGCGGGCGCTCCGAGCCGAGGCGCTCGAGCTCGTTCGTGGCCCACGACACGACCTCGTACATCTGCGGCTTGCCACGCCCGAGCGTCCCGCCGATGGCGATCCCGTCGCAGCCGCTGCCGGCCACCGTGGCCGTGGACTCGAGCCGCAGGTCGTGCTCGACGCCGCCCTGGACGATCCCGTAGACCATCTGCCCCCGCGGACCGTGCTCGGAGTGCCAGCGCAGGCAGCGCTCTAGCCACCGGTGGGTGCGCTCGGTGGAACGGGCCGTGTAATCGCGGGTGACGTGAAACGGTGTGCACTCGTCGAGCACCAGTGCGATGTCGGAATTCAGCGCCGCCTGGATCTCCATCGAGGTCTCCGGCCGCAGGTAGCGCTCGCGTCCGTCGACGTAGGAGCGAAACCGCACGCCGTCCTCGTTGATCGCGAGGATCGCGCCGTTTGACGGGGTCCCGCCCACCCGCCGGCCCCGCCCCTTGATCTCGTCGGCCACGTTGCCGTGCCCCATCGAGAAGACCTGAAAGCCGCCTGAGTCGGTGATGATCGGCCCGCTCCAGCGCATGAACTCGTGCAGGCCACCGAACCGCGCGACGAGCTCGTGTCCGGGAGCTAGAAACAGGTGAAACGTGTTGCCGAGGACCATCTCGTAGCCGAGCGCCTCGACGTCCCGGGGCTCGAGCGTGCGGACCGATCCCTTGGTGGCCAGCGGCACGAACGCTGGCGTACGCACCTCACCGTGGGCCAGGCCCAGAGTGCCCGTGCGGGCCAGCGTGTGCGGGCAACGAGTGTGGACCGTGAACACGGCCCGGACCCTACTGCGAACCGGCTGTCAGGCCGGTTCGGCCCGGCGGCACGAAGAACGAACCAATCTCTTCCGGTCGCCCGGGCTCCTGGTGCGAACCTCGCCGCCAGGCCGAACAAAGCACCAGGATCGGCTCGGTGTCGCGGCGATTGGTGCTTTCTTCGGCGCCGCGGTAGTGGCGGGGGCGCGCCGGCTAGCGCCGCGGTAGTGCTTGGGTAGCGCCGCGGTAGTGCCCGGGTAGCGCCGCGGTAGCGGGCCGGGGGCCGCCGGCAGTGACAGGCGAGCGACGGAGACACTCGGCCCGCCCCGGGGCGCTGGTCTACTCGACCAGCGAACGCCCGGTCATCGCGGCGGGCGGCTCGATCCCCAGCACCTGCAGCACCGTCGGCGCCACATCGGCCAGCACCCCGCCCTCGCGCAGCGCCAACCCCGGCACGGTCAGGATCAGCGGGACCGGGTTCATCGAGTGGGCTGTGTTGGGGCTGCCGTCGAGCTCGAGCATGTGATCGGCGTTGCCGTGGTCGGCGGTCACCAGGCACGCGCCGCCGGACGCGTGGACGACCGCAACCACTTGGTCCAGGCATGTGTCGACCGTTTCGATCGCGGTCACGGCGGCGTCGATCACCCCCGTGTGCCCGACCATGTCCGCGTTGGCGAAGTTGATGATCCCGAACGTCGGCGCGTCGGTCTCCCAGGCCTCGACGAAGGCCGCGGCCGCCTCCCTCGCGCTCATCTGCGGCTTGAAATCGTACGTCGGCACGTCCCGGGGGGAGGGCACCATCTCACGCCGCTCGCCCTCGCACGGAGTCTCCTCGCCGCCGTTGAAGAAGTACGTCACGTGCGGGTACTTCTCCGTCTCCGCCACGTGCAGCTGGCGCGCGCCTCGCTCGGCCAGCACCGCCGACAGTGTCGTGGCCGGGTGCTCCGGCGCAAACGCGACCGGATACGGCCAGCCCTCCTCGTACTCGGTCATCGTCGCGTAGCGCTCAATCGCCGGCGCCCCTCCTCGGTCGATCTCGCCGAACGACGGGTCGGACAGCGCCTGAGTGATCTCTCGCATCCGGTCGGGCCGGAAGTTGAACGCGAACACCGAGTCACCGGGCCGGATGCAGGCCTCCTCGCCGACCCGCAGCGGCTTGATGAACTCGTCGGTCTCCTCGCGCTCATACGCAGCGCGGATCGCGTCAGCCGCCGAGTCCGCCGGATACTCGGACCGCGCGTGCACCATCAGGTCGTAGGCCAGCTGGATCCGCTCCCAGCGCCGGTCCCGGTCCATCGCGTAGTAGCGGCCGACGACCGACCCTACCCGCCCAACGCCGGCCTCGGCCATCCATGACTCCACCTCGGTCACGAACTCGACGCCTGCGGTTGGGAGCGTGTCCCGCCCGTCGGTGAAGGCATGCAGCACAAGGTCCGCCACGCCACTCTCCGCTGCCAACCCGATCAGCGCGTGCAGATGCTCCAGCGAGGAGTGAACACCGCCGTCGGACACCAAGCCGATCAGGTGGACGCGCTCGGCGCCGGCGAAGGCGCCTCGCAGGACCTCGTTACGGCGCAGGTCGCCGGCCGCGACCGCCGCGTCGATCCGCGTCAGGTCCTGCATCACGATCGCGCCGGCCCCGAGGTTGAGGTGACCGACCTCGGAGTTCCCCATCTGGCCCTCGGGCAGGCCGACAGCCCGGCCCCACGCTGTCAGCTCGGTGTGCGGATAGGTGGACCAGAGCTCGTCGAACACCGGGGTTTGCGCCAGCGAGACGGCGTTACCCGGGCCCTCCGGCGCCAGTCCCCACCCATCGAGCACGATCAGCGCCGCGCACGGCGCCGGCAGGCGCTCGGCTCCGGCCGCCATCAGCGGGCAGCCGCCACGATCGCCGCGAACGACTCAGCCTCCAGGCTGGCGCCGCCGACCAGTGCTCCGTCCACATCGGGCAGCCCCAGCAGCTCGGCTGCGTTGTCCGGCTTGACGCTGCCGCCATACAGCATGCGAGTGCGCTCTGACTGCTCGCGGCTGCGGTCGCCGACCAGTGCGCGCAGGAACGCGATCGCCTCCTGGGCCTGTTCGGACGTGGCCACCTGTCCGGTCCCGATCGCCCAGATCGGCTC
>CAXMLR010000056.1:0-5011 GCA_964194275.1 uncultured Solirubrobacterales bacterium | reverse complement strand
CGCGTCCTGGTCGACGGCGGTGCGGCGGGTGGAATCGTCGGCCGGACCGCGGAGGGTCATCACGTGACAATCCGCTCGAGAGCGGTGATCGCGGCCTGCGGTGCGATCCACACGCCGGCGCTGCTGAAGCGCTCCGGACTGCAGAACCCGAACATCGGCAAGCACTTGAAGCTCCATCCGGCGAGCGCGGTGTTCGGCGTGTTCGACGAGGAGCTGAAGCCCTGGGAAGGCGTGATGCAGGCGCTCTACTCCGATCAGCACCGGAACCTGCACGACGGCTACGGCCTGAAGTACGAGACGGCAGCCAATCATCCGCACCTGTTCCTGGCCTTCAGCCCCTGGCGCGGTTCCAAGCAGCACTTCTCGCTGATGGAAAGCCTGTCGAACACCGTCCCGATCGGCGTGCTGCTGCGCGATCGGGACGGCGGCGAAGTCCGGGTCGGGCGCGACGGCGAGCCGGTGGTCCGCTACAAGCTCTCCGACTTTGACGCGGGACACGTCCGCACCGGGATCGACGGCGCCGCGCAGATCCTCGAGGCCGCGGGCGCGCGGCGCATCTTCAGCTCGCAAACCAAGTGGGTCTCCTACGAGCCCGGCAAGGCGAGCAGCCGTCAGCGGTTCATGGCCGACGCCGACGCGGCGGGATATGGCGCCGGGCAGCTCTCGATGGGCTCGTTCCACATCATGGGCTCGGCCCGGATGGGGGGGACCCCCGAAACCTCGGCCTGCGATCCGACCGGACAAACCTGGGACGTGCGTGACCTCTACGTGTTCGATGGTTCGGCGTTCCCCAGCGCCTCCGGCGTGAACCCGCAGATCTCGATTCAGGCGATCGCCCACATGGGCGCCCGGGGACTGGCTGCGCGCCTGAGCTGATCTCCGCTGACGCTGCGCCGCTAACGTGCGTGCAGTGAGGAAGCGGCGTCGGTTGAACTTCCGCACGCGGCGGCGGGGCAAGCGGTCGAACGTGCTCGCGCTAATCGCGGTGGTGGTGATGGCCTGGGTGGTGGCGTTGACGACCACGGGCTCCGCTCTCCGCGCGCCAAAGCCCCACCGTGCGACGACCGCGGACCGAGGCCTCCCGCGGATCCGCGTCAGGCCGCCGACAGCCACACCGGCGTCGCTGGCGCAAGCCCGTGCCGTCAACGACGTCCTCAGCTACACGCCGTTCGTGGCCCTCGGCACCCGTAGACGCCGCGTGCTCGCGCTGACCTTCGACGACGGGCCGAGTCCGTACACGCCGGCGATCCTGCGGATCCTCACCCGCATGCAGGTGCCCGCGACGTTCTTCGTGGTGGGTCAGCAGCTGCACTATTTCGCTGCCGCGGTTCGGGTTGAAGTGAGGCGCGGATTTGGCGTTGGCGACCACACCCAGAACCACGCCTGGCTGGTGCGGCTGGGGGCCAGCGCGCAGTTTGCCCAGATCCACGACGCGGCCACCGCCGTGCAGCGGATCGGCGCCCCGTTCCCGGCTCTGTTCCGGCCGCCCTATGGCGCCTACAACCGCCAGACGCTGATGACGTTGCACAAGCTGCGGATGCTGATGGTCCTGTGGTCGATCGACCCCGGCGACTGGCGCCGTCCGGGCACCGCGGCAATTGTCGCGAACGTGCTCGCGCGCTCGAGGCCCGGGGCGATCGCGATCCTGCACGACGGCGGCGGGGACCGAAGCCAGACCGTGGCCGCGCTCCCGGCGATCATCAGAGGCCTCCGCCGACGTGGTTACACGCTGGTGAGCGTGCCGCAGCTGTTGGCGATCGACGCCCCACCGCGCCATCAGCGACTACCGCGGCTCGGGGGCGCCTAGCTGGTAGCGGCCGGTTGCCCGCCCGAGCGCGCGGTGGAATACTGAGTCGACCCGTATCCGCATCGCCTGCCGGAGGTGTTCTCATGTCAGAGCCGGCCCACGTTCTCGTCGTCGCCCACCAGACGGCGGCGACTCCAGATCTGCTCGATGCGGTGAGGGGTCGAGCGCAACAGGGCGAGGCCACGTTCCACCTCGTCGTACCACGCCAGGCGCATGGTATGCACAAGGTCGTCGATCCCCAGGACGCGGGCGAGGACGAGGCCCAGCGGGTGCTCGATGCCGCGCTGCCCAAGCTCACCGACGCAGCCGGCAGCCGCGTGACGGGAAGCCTTGGCGACTCCGAGCCGCTGATGGCGATCCACGATGCCATCAACCTCGGCCATTACGACGAGATCATCATTTCCACGCTGCCGCTCGGCATGTCTCGCTGGTTGAAGCTCGACCTGATCAGCAAGGCCCGCGCGCTCGGACCGCCGGTGAAGCACGTGCAGGCCTCGAGCAGCGTGGAGAGCGGGGCGGCGGTCGCCACGTAGCCGCGGGAGGCGCGGGTGGGTATAGGCTCCGCGGCCGTGAAGCTCGCCACGTTCATAGCTCAGGGCGCCGAGGAGCCTCTCGGCGGCATCGTCGACGATGACCGCGTCTACGCGCTCGCCGAGGACGTCACCGTCGTGGACGTGCTCTGCGACCAAGACAATCCGCCCGAGTCCGACACCCATGGGTGGCCGCTCGCGGAGGTCGAGTTGTTGGCCCCGATCCCCGCTCCCGCGACGATCTACGCGATCGGTCTCAACTACGCGGCGCACGTCGCCGAGACGGGCGCCGAGCAACCGGAGGTCCCGCTGGTGTTCGTGAAAGTGGGCGCTTCGGTCGCGCCACCCGGCGGGCCGATCTGCTGCCCTGCAGTCGTCAAGCAGCTCGACTACGAGGGCGAGCTGGCGATCGTGATGGGGTCGGGTGGCAGGATCGCGGGCTACTGCATCGCCGACGATGTGACGGCGCGTGACCTTCAGGGCCGCGAGCCGCAGTGGACCCGCGCCAAGGGCGCCGACACGTTCTGCCCCTTCGGGCCATGGATCACCACCGTGGACGAGGTCGAGAAGCCGGAGGACCTTAGCCTGCGTACGTGGGTCAACGGGGAGCTGCGCCAGGACAGCCGAACCTCGGATCTGATCTTCGGTTGCGAGGAGCTGGTCTGGTTCATCTCTGAGACGTGCACGCTGGTCCCCGGTGACCTGATCCTGACCGGAACTCCGAGCGGTGTCGGCGTGGGGATGGACCCGCCACAGTTCCTGCAATCCGGCGATGTCGTGCGGATCGAGATCGAGCATTTGGGCTCGATCGAGCACGAGGTTCTCAAACCGAGTTAAAGACCCGCCCGCCGGGGTAGGACGCGGGCGAGGATATTGGCGAGGAGAGGAGGGAGGCGGAGTGCTGACGCTGCACCCGACCGTGCTGGACTATGGGATCCTGGCGGTCTACTTCGTGGTCGTGCTCGGGATCGGCCTCGTGGCCCGGCTCACGATCAAGACCGATGTCGATTTCTTCCTCTCGGGGCGCTCGCTCCCGGCCTGGATCACCGGTCTGGCGTTCGTGGCCGCGAACCTCGGCGCACTCGAGATCCTCGGCATGGCCGCCAACGGCGCGCAGTACGGAGTGGCCACCCTCCACTTCTACTGGGTCGGCGCCGTCCCGGCGATGGTGTTCCTGGGGATCGTGATGATGCCCTTCTACTACGGGGCCAAGGTGCGCAGCGTGCCGGAATACCTGCGGCTGCGCTTCGGTAGGTTTGCCCATGCCTGGAATGCCGGCAGCTTTGCCGTGGCGACGGTGCTGATCTCCGGCGTGAACCTGTTCGCGCTTGCCCTGGTGCTGCACCTGATGCTGGGCTGGACCATCTTCATCTCGATCTTCGTCGCCGCCGCGATCGTGCTCGTCTACATCACGCTGGGCGGCCTGACCTCGGCGATCTACAACGAGGTGCTGCAGTTCTTCATCATCGTCGCGAGCCTGGTGCCGCTGGTGATCGTCTCGCTGCACGCGATGGGCGGCATCGCGGGATTGGATCGGCGGGTCCGGCACACGATGCTGGGCGATGCCGGCCTGCATGCCTGGCGCGGCCTGGGCATCGGCCATGTCACCAATCCGATCGGCGGCAACTGGCTGGTGATGGTGATGGGCCTCGGGTTCGTGCTCTCCTTCGGCTACTGGACGACCAATTTCGCCGAGGTTCAGCGCGCGCTGTCGGCCAAGAACCTCTCGGCTGCCCGCCGCACCCCGCTGATCGGGGCCTACCCAAAGATCTTCATCCCCGCACTGACGATCATCCCGGGCCTCGTCGCCCTGGTGGCGATCAAGGGCCTTGGCGGCACCTCACCCGACCGCCAGTACAACTCGGCGATCCCGCTGCTGATCGGCAAGTACTTCCCGGAGGGCATGCTGGGGATCGCCGTGGCCGGCCTGATGGCCGCGTTCATGGCCGGCGTCGCGGCCAACGTGACCGCGTTCAACACGGTCGTCACCTACGACCTGTGGCAGGCGTACGTGCGCAAGGACCGCGACCCTGCCTACTACGTGAGGGTGGGCCGAATCGCCACCTTTGGGGGCCTGCTGGTCTCGATTGCCACTGCGTTCATCGCCAAGGGCAACTCGAACATCATGAACTACGTCCAGGACCTGTTCTCGATCTTCAACGCCCCGCTGTTCGCCACCTTCATCATCGCCATGTTCTGGAAGCGGGCCACCTGGTTGGGTGGTGCGCTGAGCATGATTGCGGGTTCGATCACCGCCGAGGCCGTCCACCTGCTGGTATCCAACAAGGTGATCACGATCAGCTCCAAGCTGGCCGTGACGTGGTGGCAGGCGATCGCTGCGTTCGCGGTTGACGCGATCGTGCTCGTGGTGTTTTCGCTACTTACCAAGCCTAAGCCCGACGAGGAGATCCAAGCACTGGTGTGGTCGCTGCGAAAACCCGATCAGAAGTCCGACAGCGTGATCGGCGACGACACCTGGTATCGCTCGCCGGTGGTCTTGGGCGCTGGGGCGATCGTCCTGATCGTCATCCTCAACATCATCTTCATCTAGGAGCGTCGCGATGGCAGATCCAGAGAGAGACCAGCCCTTCCGCGGCCCGATGACGGCCT
The DNA here is from genome assembly GCA_964194275.1 of uncultured Solirubrobacterales bacterium. Taxonomy (GTDB): domain Bacteria; phylum Actinomycetota; class Thermoleophilia; order Solirubrobacterales; family Solirubrobacteraceae; genus Palsa-465. The sequence goes on along the minus strand of CAXMLR010000056.1, from coordinate 64 downwards.
CGGTCGGCGAGACCGATATCGACGAGGTCGCCGCCGCCCGCGCCGCCAACCGGTTCGACATCCG
>CAXMLR010000055.1:0-2992 GCA_964194275.1 uncultured Solirubrobacterales bacterium | reverse complement strand
TTGGTCCTGGGTGAGCTCGAGCGGCGGGGGAACGCTGCACCGGAGGCGGTCCCGCCCGAACCTGAAGCCGACTACTCGAGCAACGGCCACGGCTCGTTGGAGCACGCGCTGACGGTCAGCGAGACCAGCTCAGGGTCTGGTGCCGCCGGGCCCGGATAGCTCATGCGAGCTCTGATCACCGGAGCTTCAGGGTTCGCGGGGGGACACCTGGCGCGGGCCTGCGCGGACGCGGGTGATGAAGTCACCGGGATCTCCCGGCGCGGCGTCTCCGCGGCGGGAGCTGCGCTCACGGTTGACCTGCGGGTCCCCGCCGACGTGCGGGAGGCCGTGCGCAGCGCGTCACCCGACGTCGTTTACCACCTCGCCGCGCTGTCGTCCGTCGGGCGGTCGTGGGAGGACCCCGACGGAACCGTGCAGGCGAACATCGCCAGCGACACGAACCTGCTCGAGGCGGTTCGCCACGAGGCCCCCGGCGCGCGGCTGGTGTGGGTGAGCTCCTGCGAGGTCTACGGCCCAGCCGCCAGCCTGCCCGCGCACGAGGATGCGCCGCTTCACCCGGCGAGTCCCTACGCGGTCTCCAAGACGGCCGGAGAGCAGCTCGCCGGGATCTACGGCCAGGCCTACGGCCTCGACGTGATCCGCGCGCGTCCGTTCAACCACGCCGGGCCGGGCCAGCTCCCGATCTTCATCCTCTCCTCACTCGCCCGTCAGGCCGCCGAGGGCCGCCTGGCCGGCGAGACGAAGCTCCGCCTGGTCACCGGCAATCCTGAGACTCGCCGAGACTTCACCGACGTACGTGATGTCGCCCGGGCCTACCGCCTGCTGGCCGCCGAAGCCGAGCCGGGCATCTACAACGTCAGTACCGGCCGCTCCATCTCCGCCGCCGAGCAGATCGGCGTGCTGGCCGAGCTGATCGCACCGGTCGAGATCGAGCACGTAGTCGACCCCGGCCGCGTCCGCCCTCACGAGGTGATCGACCTTTCCGGGGCCAACGACCGAATCCGCGAAGCCACCGGGTGGCACCCGGAGATCACCTTTCGGCAGACGATGCTCGACACCGTCCACTGGTGGGAGCAGGAGCTGACGAAGGCCGGCGCCCTGTCAAACTGAGCCCCGCCGCCCGCCTAGCTCAACTGGTAGAGCACTTCACTTGTAATGAAGAGGTTTTCGGTTCAAGTCCGAAGGCGGGCTCTATCGATTTTGCAGGGATTTTGCGCATCGGCCGTGTCGGATGGATCGGCATCCGGACACAAAACGGACACTTCTGGGACACGTTCTAGCGCGCGCGCCGCTCGGATGAGTTGGATGCGCGGAGACTCGACGGGCGGGCCCTGGTCTGGAGCGAGCGGACGATCGATGGCGAGGCGGTGCTCGCGCTCTCGACTCGGTTCGGGGCGCTGAAGATCGTCGGCACGCCCGCCGGCGTGCCGCGCGGCTGTGTTGATCTGCGCCACGCCGCGACCAGGGAGCACCTTGGCTGTGGGCCGCAACCGTTCGTCGCCTCAGCTGGCGATCTCGCTCGGATGGCAGCGGCGTTGCAACGCGACCAGGATGTCTCCCGCTTGCCGGAGCTGAGGCGGATCATGGAGCCGAGGCCGACCGCGGACAAATCCTCGCTCCAGCCGTCGCCTCACCATCTGCTGGCAATCGGGGGCCCAGCTCGGGCGCAAAGGTCCTGAGCGGGGCTCACGGCTCACCCGCTAAACACGGCCGCGTGCTCAGTCGGGCAGAAGCGTCAGGTGCTCAACGTGCGAGGGGCGCGCGATGCGGAAGTGGCGACGATCCAGTGTCGCGACCTTCGTCTCACCGAGATGCTCGACGGCCGCGAGCACGCTCGCGTCCACGAACCCGAGGGGAAGATCGGCGTAGCTCTCAACCAGCGCCGCAGCGTGAGCGAGCTCGTGGTCGCCAGGAAGGTGGGTCTCGAGCCGCCCGGCGCTTACGTCCGCCATCAGCGCCGTAAAGCCTCCGAGCCATGGCCGGAGCAGATACTCGACCTCGACCAGTACGCACAGCGGCACGACCCGGCGCTCGCTGGTTGTTGCGAGGAGCTGTGCGCAGCGTTCGTGGTCTGGGTCGCTGCGATCAATCAGCGCGACTAGCGGACCCGTGTCGAGGATCAGCGCCACGCGTCGGGGCGATACTCACGCCCGCGGGCGCGACCACCGGTGTCGACGGCGCCAACGCACGACAGGGGTTGGTCGGGGTCGCGATTCACTTCGCGCTCGATCGCATCGCGCACCAGCTGGGGAAAAGTGATGCCTCGCTCGCCGGCGAGTTGACGAGCCCGCTCGAGCAGCGACTCGTCAGCCTGGATCATTACGCGCCGTTTCATGCTAGCAATGCTAGCACTGCTCTATCCCCTCGATCTTGCCGCACCGGATTGAACGGAACCGCGTCCTGCCCTAACAGCGTTCTGACAGTGCTGATACCACAAGGCGCCGGCGCACTACGGCGGCCGGGAACTCGGATAGCCGCCGACAGTCCTGCCGTGCTGATGGGCCGCGGGCTGTAGTTGTACGGCCTTCGCTCAGTTGCAGCGACCGACGGCGGTCGCGTTTCGTGAGCGCCTCCCGAGGTTATCGAGCCGGGATCAACTGGCAGAGTTGGACCGACCGGCGCGCTGGCGGCTTCCGCTTCGCGCGCTCGTAGGCTGGGAGCCCGCGCCGTTTGGTGGGTCGGCGCTGAATGGGAGCGCTTCGAACAGCAGGATCACGAGACCCACGTCGATCGCCGAGTGCGGATCGCTGGCGAGGCGCGCTGCCGCTTCCTGTTCGATCTGTGCTGTTTGCTCGAGCCATCTCTTGGTCGCTTTGGCGAGCTTGGTCCAGCCTTTAGCGTCGAGCTTCAGCGGCGTCGAGGTGAAGTGGGCGTCAGCGGCGTCGAATCCGCCAGAAGCTGCGGAGCGGGAGGCGTATTCGTGAGCTTTGCTTAGGATTGCGCTCAGCACGCGCTGTTTTGAGACAGTGTCGAGGTCCGCCCACGCTTCGTC
>CAXMLR010000054.1:0-4550 GCA_964194275.1 uncultured Solirubrobacterales bacterium | reverse complement strand
GCCTTCCGGCTGCGGCGGGTGCGGGCCGACCAGCGTGCGGTGCTGGGCGACGGCCGGCAGGATCTCGTCGAGCATGCCGCCGTCCTGCAGTCGCAGTTCCAAGCCCTGTCCGACTATGTACAAGATGCCGCCGATCGCTTGGACGAGCGGATGCGCCAGGCCGAGGAGCGCCTGGATCGATCGATCGCCTATCGAGCCCTGGTTCGCTATGACGCCTACGGGGAGATGTCCGGGCGCCAGTCCACCTCGATCGCGCTGCTCGACGCAACGCGTTCCGGCGTGGTCCTGTCCCTGATCCATCACCGGGAGCAGGCCCGCCTCTACAGCAAGGAGGTTCGAGCCGGGCAGGGCGAGCTGGAACTCTCGCCCGAGGAGAGCGAGGCGATCGAGCTGGCGCTTCAGGGCAGCGTCAACCGCTCGGAGCTGAAGTAGTCCGTCGTGCGCGTCGCCTACCTCGGCCCCGAGGGAACATTCACTCAGGAGGCCTTGATCGGAGCGACCGCGGGCCGCGGGCTCGAGCTGGTTTCGGTCTCGACGATCTACGAGACCGTGATGGCGGTGCGCGAGGGCTCGGTGGAGCGCGCGCTGGTACCGATCGAGAACTCGCTCGAGGGCTCGGTCAACGCGACCCTTGACTCGCTGGCCCTGGAGACCGAAGACGTCGCCATTCTGGGCGAGGTGATCCTTCCGATCCGCCATTGTCTGATCGCGCGCACGGAGCTCGAGCTCTCTGCGGTAGAGGTGGTGATCTCCCACCCCCAGGCCAACGCCCAGTGCGCCCGGTTCATCCGCACTCGGCTGGCCGGCGCGCGCGTGCAGATCGGAACCTCTACCGCCGAAGCCGTGCGCACGGTGGCCGAGCACGACGGCCCGTGGGCCGCGCTGGGCAATCGCCTCGCCGCCGAGCTCTACGGCTGCGTTGTGCTGCGGGCCGGCGTCGAGGACGTGGCCGACAACGAGACCCGGTTCGTCTGGCTGGGCCCGGTCGGGGCGCCTCCCGGCGCGCCGGGAGACACCGAGCCTCCGCGGGGACCGTGGAAGACCGCCGTGGTCTTCTGGGGGCTCGGCTCGGAGACGCCCGGGTGGCTCGTCAGCTGCCTGTCGGAGTTCGCGGTCCGGGAGGTCAATCTGACCCGGATCGAATCCCGGCCGCGCAAGCAGGGGCTGGGGCGATACATGTTCTTCGTCGACCTCGAGGGTCGGGACACCGAGCCACACGTGGGCGCGGCTCTGGCCGGTCTGCGCGAGCACGTTGAGGCGCTCCGCGTCCTCGGAGCCTTTCCCGTGGCTTGATCGGACGACCTCTTGGGGGCACCCTGTGAACGCCGTCGCAGCGGGGGATCTGGCCCTGACCCTCGCTAAACTGGCGCCCACGCCATGGCCAGCTCAGTACCAGCGCCAGCATGGTCCGCGTCGCTTTCACTGCACCAGCGACGCGGGCGGGAGGTTGGCCGGGTGCTCGTATTGAACGCCACGTTTGAGCCGATCAACGTGTGCACGGTGCGGCGCGCAGTGGTGCTGCTGCTCAAGGAGAAGGCGGAAATCATCGAGCACGCCGATTGGGAGCTCCACTCCGCCACGCGGGCGATGTCCCGCCCCGTGGTGATCCGCTTGGTCAGCTACGTCCGCATCCCGCGTGACACCCACCGCCGCAAGATCACCCGCCGGGCCGTGTTCGCCCGCGACGACTGGACCTGTCAGTACTGCGGCGCGCGCTCGAACCTCACCGTCGATCACATAGTGCCCCGTTCCAAGGGCGGCGCTTCCACCTGGGAGAACATCGTCGCCTCCTGCGCACCGTGCAACCGACGCAAGGGCAACGCGTCACCGATCCAGGCGGGAATGCGGCTGCTCAGGCAGCCTCGCACCCCGAGCCCACACGTGTTCATCCACGTGGCTAGCCCGACGATCCCCGCCGCTTGGGCCCAGTATCTGGCGGCGGCGTGAGCTCGTCCTAGGCGGCTGCGTAGCGCTGAGCTGAGCGAGCGCGCGTCTTGGCAGCTTCGGTCTCCCGGTTCTTGGGAGGTGCATTCGTCTGCAGCTGGGCCAGCAACTCCCGGGAGATCGTGGCCACAGCGTCCACCGCGTGCTCGAACGCATCGGCGTTGGCCTGCGAGGGCTTGGTGAAGCCGCTGATCTTCCGCACGTACTGCAGCGCGGCGGCTGCGACCTCGTCGTCGGTCGCGGGTGGATCGAAGTTATGGAGAGTTCGAATACTTCGGCACATCGTTCAAGCGTAGACGGACGCGCAAGGGGACGGAGGCGCGGCGGACCGCACATCCGCTCCCCGGAACGGCCTGGGACGACGAAGGGCGCCGTCGACACGGCGCCCTTCGCGACTTCTCTGCTGACGAAAGTCGGACTGGGATCTCGACGCCGGAGGGACTAATCCCGGCTCCCATCGCGACGGTGTCACGGCTTAGACTCCGCTAAGCGGGGTCAGCCTCCGACCTAGCGGCCGAACACCTCCAGGGTCCCGCAAAACATGTCAGACAAGCCCGGACCACCTCCTTTCTCTGGTGAGCCTCAGATTAGCGAAAGCGGCGGCGAAACGAAACCGGTTCGGCCGCCCGAGTCCACTAAACTTCGTCCTCGGGCACTGCGCCGCCTTCGGGTTCCGTGGGGGCTCCGGGCTCGGCGTCCCCACCGTCCACATCGCCGGCTAGACCGTCGCCAGCGCTGACGCCGTCGCCATCGATGACCACCGGCTCGGCTTCACCGACCACCGTCGCGGCCGTGGCGGTCTCCGACTCGACCACCAGCGCCACCGCGCTGACCTGGTCATCGTCACGGATGTTCATCACGCGCACCCCCTGCGAGGCCCGGCCGTAGCGATTGATCCCGCGCACCGAGGTGCGCTGAACCATTCCGTTCTGAGAGATGAACACGAGCTCCTGGTGCTCGCGCACGACCAGGGCGCCGGCGAGCTGGCCCTTGTTCTCGGTCAGCGTGATCGTCTTGACTCCCATCGTGCCGCGACCCTTGACGGGATAGTCGGGAATCGGCGTCCGCTTTCCGTAGCCGTTCTCAGTGACCACCAGCAGCTCCTGGTCGTCGCGGGCCACGTCCATGGCGAGCACCGAGTTGTTCTTCTGCGAGACGTTCATCCCACGCACGCCGGTCGTGTCACGCCCCATCGGGCGGACCACCGTCTCGGTGAAGCGTGAGGCCTGGCCCGACCGGGAGACCATGATGATGTCGTCATGGCCGCTGGTGCGGCGAACCGCGATCAGCTCGTCGTCGTCACGGATGTTGATGGCGATGATGCCGTCAGCCTTGATCGGAGTGTTGTAGGCGAGGAACTCGGTCTTCTTCGCGATGCCCTTGCGCGTGGCAAACACCAGGTACTTGCCTTCGGTGAAGTCACGCGTGGCGAGTACCGATTGCACCCGCTCGCCCTCGCGCAGCGGCAGCAGGTTGACCAGCGCCCGCCCCTTGGCGGTCCGCGAGGCCTCGGGCAGCTCGTAGACCTTGAGGCGATACACCTTGCCGCGGTTGGTGAAGAACAGCAGATAATCGTGGGTCGAGGAGACGAACAGATGCTCGATGTAGTCGTCATCCTTCATGTCCATGCCGGTCACGCCGATGCCGCCGCGACGCTGCTGGCGATAGGTCGAGAGCGGCAGTGACTTGATGTATCCGGAGTGGGTGATCGAAATCACCATCTGCTGGTCGGCGATCAGGTCCTCAATGTCGATCTCGCCCTCGGCGTGGGTTATCTCGGTGCGCCGCTCGTCGCCATAGGCGTCCCGGATCTCGCCCAGCTCGTCCTTGATCAGTGCGTTGACCCGGCTCTCGTCGCCGAGGATCTCGCGCAACTCCTTGATCCGCTCCATCAGGTCGGCGTGCTCCTGCTCGATCTTGCCCGCCTCGAGTGCGGTCAGACGGCTCAGTGTCAGCTGGAGGATCGCCTGGGCCTGCACGACAGTCAGCTCGAACCGACTCACAAGACCGTTTCGGGCGGTCTCCGGATCACGCGAAGCGCGGATCAGGGCGATCACCTCGTCGAGGTTCTCCAGCGCAATCAGCAGCCCCTCGAGGACGTGGGCACGGGCCTCGTCCCGGCGCAGCTCGAACTGAGTGCGGCGGATGATGACCTCGCGCTGGTGATCGACGTAGTGGCCGATGACCTCGCGCAGCGACAGCGTCCGCGGGACGTTGTCGACGAGCGCGACCATGTTGACGCCGAACGTCGTCTGCATCGGCGTGTGCTTGAACAGCTTGTTCAGCACGACCTTGGGGATCGCATCGCGCTTGAGCTCGATCACGATCCGCATGCCATGGCGATCGGACTCGTCGCGCAGGTCGGAGATCTCCGGGATCTTCTTCTCGATCACCAGGTCGCGGATCTTCAAGATCAGGCCACCGTCGCCGCCCTTTCGTACCTGGTAGGGAAGCTCGGTGACGATGATCGCCTCCTTGCCATGGGAGAGCGGCTCGATGTGCGCCCGCGCCTGGACGCGAACCCGCCCCCGGCCGGTCTCATACGCCGCGGCGATCCCGGCGTGTCCGAGGATGATCCCCCCGGTCGGGAAGTCCGGGCCCTTGAT
>CAXMLR010000053.1:0-2711 GCA_964194275.1 uncultured Solirubrobacterales bacterium | reverse complement strand
TGGATCGAGACGATGCCGTGCAACTTCCATCTTCGCGCGCTCGCGGCCAAGGTCAAGGACGGCATTCGTGCCGCGGGTGGTACCCCGATGGAGCTCAACACGATTGCAATCTCCGACGGGATCACCATGGGCACCGCGGGGATGCGCGCGTCACTGGTCAGCCGGGAGTTGATCGCTGACTCGATCGAGCTCGTGTGCGACGCCCACATGTTCGATGCGGTGATCACGATCAGCGGCTGCGACAAGACGATTCCCGGCACCGTGATGGCGCTGTGCCGTCTCAACGTGCCGAGCCTGATGCTCTACGGCGGCTCGATCCTGCCCGGTCACCTGCACGGCGAGCGGGTGACGATCCAGGAGGTCTTCGAGGCGGTCGGGGCCCACGCGGCCGGACGGATCACCGATCAGGAGTTGACCGAGATCGAGGACGTGGCTTCGCCCGGCGCGGGCGCCTGCGGTGGGCAGTTCACGGCCAATACGATGGCGATGGCCTTCGAGGTGATGGGCATCTCGCCCGCCGGGTTCTCGATGGTTCCGGCGCTCGATCCGCGCAAGGCCGATGTCGCGAGCCAGGCCGGCGCGCTGGTCATGGACGTGCTGGCCCGCGGACAACGGCCGAGCGAGATCATCACCCGTGAGAGCCTTGAGAACGCGATTGCCGCGATCGCCTGCAGCGGCGGCTCCACCAACGGCGTACTGCACCTCCTGGCCGTGGCCGAAGAGATGGGCGTCGAGCTCTCGATCGACGATTTCGACCGGATCAGCGAACGCACGCCGCTGCTGTGCGACCTGAAACCGGGCGGAAAGTACGTTGCCCCGGACCTGTATGCGGCCGGTGGCGTGCCGCTCCTGATGAAGCGGCTGCGCGAGGCCGGCCTGCTGCACGAGAGCGCCCAGACCGTGACCGGGCAGACCGTGGGGGAGATTGCCGATGGTGCCCAGGAGCAGGCGGGACAGCGGGTCGTTCGTCCGCTCGATGACCCGCTCAAGGCAACCGGCGGCCTGGCGATCCTGCGCGGCAACATCGCGCCGGATGGCTGCGTCGTCAAGCTGGCCGGCTATGAGCGGCGCAAGCAGTCCGGGCCGGCGCGGGTCTTTGAGTCTGAGGAAGAGGCGATGAAGGCCGTCACCGCCGGGGCGGTCAAGGCCGGGGACATCGTGGTGATCCGCAACGAGGGTCCGGCCGGCGGGCCCGGGATGCGGGAGATGCTCGCCGTCACCGCCGCGCTCGTCGGTCAGGGCCTAGGCGAACACGTTGCCCTCTTGACCGACGGCCGCTTCTCGGGGGCCACCCGCGGGCTGATGGCCGGACACGTGGCCCCGGAGGCCGCTCGCGGTGGGCCGATCGCGGCAATCCGCGACGGCGACAAGATTACGCTCGATGTGGAGACGCGCCGCCTCGACGTGGCCCTGTCAGACGAAGACATCGCCGAGCGGATCCGCGACTATCAGGCTCCGGATCGCCCATACCCGGGACCGGCGCTGGACAAGTACGCGCGCCTGGTCTCGAGTGCCGCCGAGGGCGCGGTCACCCGGTAGCGCTCAGCCGCGCCGCCCGCTCAACCTGAACAAGGGGTCGGGCTCGCTCACGGACCTGTTCAAGCACACGGGCACCACCGCTGACGGGCTCACGGCGATCGGGAGCGGCCGGCGGCCCGTCCGCGATCGTGTCCGGGGGCCCTCGCCCCGCCGGGGCCGTGTCAGAATCGCCGCGATGGACGATTCTGACGCGAGCGCTTCGCAGACCGGGAAGGGATCCGAGACCGGCGCAACGGTTGAGTTTTCGCGCGCCGACCCCGGGGACCGGCTGCCGGCGCGGCTCGAGGACCTTCGTGAGCAGCTCCCCGGCCTCGAGCCGGACCGGCAGGTAACCGACTGGGGACGTTCGGAGCGACTCGAGAACGTCGTCGACCGGACGGTCTATGACTTCCTCTACCACCTCTGGTTCAGGGTTGAGGTAGAGGGAATCGAGAACGTGCCCGCAGACGGCGGCGCGCTGCTGGTCGCCAACCACTCCGGGATCATCCCCTCCGACGGGGCGATGGTCGTCAAGGCTGTGCGGGAGGAGCATCCTCGCTCGCGGTCGGTCCACCTGAGTACCGACGGCTCTCTGGCCGGGATCCCCGGGCTGGGCATGCTCGTGACCAAGCTCGGCGCGGTCGCGGGCCACCCCGCGAATCTCCACCGATTGCTGTTCGACGAGCGGGAGCTGGTGCTGACGTTTCCCGAGGGACGGCACGCGGCCCGCAAGCCGATCAAGCAGCGATACCTTCTGCGTCCCTTTCAGAACGCTGCGTTCGTCCGGATTGCGATGCGAGCCGGCGTCCCGGTCGTGCCGATCGCGGTCCTCGGCGCCGAGGAGGCCTCTCCGGTGTTCATGCGGTTCGGACCGCTGCGGCGGCTGACGCGGCTCCCCCGCCTGCCGCTTGGGCCGGCGCTCCCGCTGCCGGCGAAATTCCGACTCCGCTTCCTGGAGCCGGTCGATACCGGAAGCCAGGCCGACGAGCAGTGGCGCGACGGGCGCCTGGTCCAGTCGCTGGGTGCCGATATCCGGGCGCTGATCCAGGAGAACCTGCTGGAAATGGTCGGTGCGAGACGAAGCGTGTGGCTTGGGTAGCAATACGGCAGGACCCCGACCGTGACCTCGCAACGAATCCTCATCACCGGTGTCTCTTCGCAGCTCGGAGGCCGCCTCGCCCAGGCGCTCGAGC
>CAXMLR010000052.1:0-12080 GCA_964194275.1 uncultured Solirubrobacterales bacterium | reverse complement strand
GAGCCGCTCGAGGCGCTCGTCCAGAGCGCTGGCGGCCGCGGTGCGGCCCACGAACGTGCCGCTGCCCTGGCGCCGGACTATCTCCCCGCCCTGCTCGAGCCGGCGCAGCGCGCTGCGGAGCGTGCCGCGGGAGACGCCCAGCATCGCCGCGACCTCGTGCTCGGGCGGAAGCCGGTCGCCTTGCCGGTAGCGCCCGGCGGCCAGCCAGTTGTGCAACGCCTGCTCAGCGCCATCGACCAGCGACCGGACCGGGACCGGGACGACCGGGATCGGGACCGGGATCGGCTGCGGGATCGGCTGCGGGACCGGTCGCGCGACCGGCTGCGCGACCGGCTTGCCGCCGTTCACGGAGGCCCGTGTACGCCGACGGTTGGGATCTCCGGATGCCATTGCCCGGCACGATTATCTCAGTCATGCGGGACAGTTGGACAAATTGATCAACCGTCGGCCACACCCGCTCAGAACAGTCCCACCGTTCGCCCGGTGGCGTCGATATCCACATTCAGCGCGGCCGGGCTCTTGCCCAAGCCGGGCATCTGCGTGATGTCGCCACACAGCGGTACGAGCCAACCCGCGCCGGTGTAAGCCCGGATGTCCCGCACCGGCAGCGTGAAGCCCTCCGGCGCGCCCAGCAATCCCGGCTCTGCGGACAGGGACAGGTGCGTCTTGGCCATGCAGATCGGAAGCGTCCCCAGACCTTCTTTGGTGAACTGCTCGATCTTGCGCTCGGCGGCCGGATACAGGAAGACGTCCTTGGCTCCGTACACGCGCTTGGCGATGGCGGTGATCTTGTCGAGGATCGGCTCGCTGCTCTGGTAGATCGTCTGGAACTCCGACGGCTGTTCGCAGGCCTCGACGACCGCTTGGGCCAGATCGGCGGCTCCGACGCCGCCCTGGGCGAACCCGTCGTTAGCCTCGGCGGCAAACGCGCCGAAGTCCAGGGCGAGGCGCCGCACGAGCTCCACCTCCTCGTCGGTGTCCCCAGGCCGCCGATTGACCGCGACGACGCACGGGAGCCCGAACTCGCGCACGATCTCCAGGTGGCGGCGCAGGTTGGAGGAGCCGGTCTCGAGCGCGGCCAGACCTTGCTCCCGCTCGTTCCGGGGATCGTCGGAGAGACCGGCGTGATGCTTGAGCGCCCGGACCGTGCAGACCAAGACCACGGCGTTCGGCCGCAGTCCGCCGACCGAGCAGACGATGTCGAAGAACTTCTCCATCCCCATGTCCGATCCGAACCCCGACTCGGTGACGACGTACTCGCCGAGCTTGAGGCCGATCAGGTCGGCGACCAGCGAGGAGTTGCCGCTGGCGATGTTGGCGAACGGGCCGCAGTGCATCAGGCACGGCTGACCTTCCAGGGTCTGGATCAGGTTCGGCTTGATCGCCTCCTTGAGGAGCACGGTCATCGCGCCGGCGGCCCCGAGATCGTCAGCGGTCACCGGGCGTGCGCCGTCGTAGCTGTGCCCGACCGTGATTGCTCCCAGCCGCCGCCGGAGATCCTGCAGGTCCTTGGAGACGGCGAGGATGGCCATCACCTCGGAGGCCGCGGTGATGTCGAACCCGGTCTCCCGGGGATAGCCGTTGGCGCGGCCCCCGAGCCCGAGCGCAACCTGCCGCAGCGCCCGGTCGTTCATGTCGACCGCGCGCCGCCAAGTGATCCGCAGCGCATCGAGGCGGTGGGGGTTGCCGTGCAGGATCGAGGCGTCGATCATCGCCGCGAGCAGGTTGTTGGCCGCTCCGATCGCGTGGATGTCTCCGGTGAAGTGGAGGTTCAGGTCCTCCATCGGGACCACCTGGGTCATCCCGCCGCCCGCGGCCCCGCCCTTGATCCCGAACACCGGACCCAGCGAGGGCTCGCGCAGGCACAGGACGGGGCTCTTGCCGATCGCGCCAAGGCCCTGGGTCAGGCCGACGGCCGTTGTGGTCTTGCCCTCGCCGGCCTTGGTCGGGGTCATGCCGGCGACGCAGACGAGCTTGCCGGTCGCCGCCGGGGCCAGTCGGTCGATCACCGATAGCCCGATCTTCGCCTTGAAGCGACCGTACGGCTCGATCTCGTGAGGCTCCAGTCCGATCCGATCAGCGATCGCCTCAATCGGCTCGAGCTCGGCTTCCTGCGCGATCTCCAGGCTGCTCTTCATCGTCTCTCTCTCCTCTGGTGGTCTCCGCCGTGGGCCACTAATGGCTCACTGCGGCGGCGGCAAGCTCGGACACGAGCTTGTCCTCGTAGAAGCGCTCCAGCGCGAACGGCGCGATCAAATCGGGGGTGCGGCCCGTGGCCACGAGCTCGGCCAGCGTCTTGCCGACGATCGGCGCCGCCTTGAACCCATAGGTGCCCCAGCCGGCGCTGACGTGGAAGTTGTCCACCTCGGTCTTGCCAAGGATCGGGCTGTAGTCCGGTGAGAGGTCGCAGAGGCCGGCCCAGCTGCGCAGCAGCCGCGCTCGCTCGAGCTGCGGGAACAGCTCCATCGCGTGTCGGGAGACCTCCTGGAGGAAGTTGAGCGTGCCCTGCATCCGGTAAGTCGTCCACGGCTCGATCTCGGCGCCAAGGAGAAACTCGCCGCGATCGGTCTGGCTGATGTAGATGTGCATCTGCGAGGAGACGATGACCACGTCGAGCAGTGGCTTCATCGGCTCGGTCACGCATGCCTGCAGAATGTGGGTGGTGATCGGCAGCGGCACGTCGACCATGTCGTTGATCAGCGTGCTCCAGCCGGCGGTGCAATTGAGGACCTGACCCGCCTTGATCGTGCCGCGGTTGGTACGGACCTTGCTCACGCGGTCGCCCACGCGGTCGATGCCGAGCACCTCCGTGTTCTGGTGGATCTCCGCGCCGCCACGGTCGGCCCCGCGGGCCAGGCCCCACACCACCGCGTCGTGGCGGATGATCCCGCCCGGCGGGTGATACAGGGCGCCGACAACCGGGAACGTGGCGTGCGGGTTGTCGACCTGCATCGCGGGGGCCAGCGCCTTGATCTCATCTGGGCTGATCACCCGCGAGTCGATCCCGTTGATCCGGTTGACCTCGGCGCGGTTGGCCATCACGAACATCGCCCGGTCGGTGTGCGCCAGCGTCAGGTGGCCGCACTGCGAGAACAGCAGGTTGAACTTCAACTCGGCCGAGAGTCCCTCGTACAGCTTCACGCTCGCGTCGTAGAAGCGGGCGCCTTCGGGCGTTTTGTAGTTGGAGCGCAGAATCGTCGTGTTGCGGCCTGACGCCCCTGACCCGATGTAGCGCTTCTCGAGGATCGCGACGTTGTTGATGCCGTGTTCGGACTGCAGGTAGTAGGCGGTGGCCAGGCCGTGCGATCCGCCGCCGATGATCACGACGTCGTAGGAGCCCTGGAGCTCCGGCTGGCGGCGCCACATCCGCCGCTTGCGGAAGATGTCAAGCACGCGATGCCTCCTCAGCGGGTTGCGAGATCGTCGGCAACGCGTCGAGACCAACCGGCCCGCCGCCGAGATGCCGGGCGGCGTCGGCCACCACGGTCCACATGTATTCGCCGACCGCCCAGCCGAACAGGAACAGGAACCGGTCCTCGTCCTCACGCACGATCAGCCCCGGCTGCCGCGCAATCGACCCGGGCCGCAGCGCGGCGACCGGGGTGACGGCGGGGCGAAGGTCGATCGCGCAGAACCGAGCGAACACCTCGCGAGCGAGTGGGCCGATGAGGGTCAGCGCGGCGAACACGGTGCTGACGTCGGCGACGCTCGCGTGGTCTGGGCTCTCGACCGCGGATTGTTGCAGGCGCTGGTGCAGCCCGCGCGCATCAGTTGCGTCACACACGACCAGCGTCCGCGAGGCCGTCAGCGGCAGCCACCAGGAGCCGGCAACGCGCGAAGCGCAGCCGAGTTCGAGGCTGACGCCGCCGGCCAGGGCGCCCACCACCGCCTCCATCGCCCGCGCAGGCGCCTGCAGCTCGAACTTGCCCAGCTGTGAGACGTCCGCCCAGCCCGCGGCGTTCACGCAGAGGTCGGCCTCCTGATCACGTGACGTATAGCCGACCGCCACGTTCCAGCCGTCCCGGACTTCGAAGCTCGCTCCGTCGCTCCGGGCGCTGCGCTCCATCGGGGTGTGAGCGACCGGGGCGCTGGCGCCTTGCTCGGCCGTGGCCGGCGTGAGGAAGGCGAGGCTCACGAGCGCAGCACCTCCCCGTCCGGGTCGTAAAACGGCTTCGTCTGGATCTGGGCGTCGAACGTCAGGCCCTCATCGGAGATCGTGATCGTCGTGCCGTCGGAGGCCAGCTGACTTGGCACCCAGGCGAGGCCGATCACCTGGTTCAACACAGGCGAGCGGCGGGCGCTCGTCACCTGGCCGGCGGGCGCGCCGCGGGCGTCGAGCACCACCGCTCCCTCGGTGGGGACATGACCGTTGGCGGTCGTGAAGCCGACCAGCGAGACCGCGGGCGTCTCCTTGGCGTAGTGCTCGAGCGCCCACTTCCCGATGAAGTCCGCTTCCTTGTCGAGTTTCACGATCCACGGCATCGCCGCTCCGAATGGGGTGGACTCGGAATCGGTGTCCTGACCGATCAGGATGTGCATCTTCTGCAGGCGCAGGATCCGCTGCGGCTCGAGGCCGAACGGCCGGACTGCGAATTCCTCACCCGCCCCGATCAGCGCGTCCCAGACGTGCTCTCCATAGGCCGAGGGGAAGTGGATCTCGTAACCGAGCTCGCCGACGAAGCCGATGCGCAGGATCAGGCACTGGACTCCGGCGATCGCCGCTTGCTTGGCGTCGAGGTAGGTGAATGCGTCCGCCCGGCAGTCGAGATCGGTGAGCTTGCCGAGGATCTCCCGGGCGCGCGGGCCGGCGAGGTTCAGCGCCGCCAGACCCTGGGTCACGTCGGTGAGATGGACGTCCATCCCCCAGTCGGCCAGCCACCAGGAGAACCACTCCTCGACCGCGCCGGCGCCGCTGGAGGTCGTGGTGACATAGAAGCTGTTCTCGTCGATCCGGCAGATCGTTCCGTCGTCGACGATCCGGCCCGCGTCCGAGCTGATCACGCCGTAACGAATCCGTCCCGGCTTCAGGTCGGCGAAGCGGTTCGGATACAGGCGATCGAGGAACCCGCCGGCGTCCGGGCCGCGGACCAGCAGCTTGCCGAGTGTCGAGACGTCGATCAGTCCCGCCGACCGATGGACGGCCAGCGCCTCCCCCTCGGGATCGCCGTAGTCGTAGGCTCGGCGCCAGTCCCCGGCCCACTTGACGTTGGCCCCCAGCTCTCGGTGTCGTCCATGGATCGCGGAGCGCTTGGCGGGCTCGTACGGCCGCCCCCCGAGCACACCCATCGGAACCGAGACCCACGGCGGCCGGGCGGTCGTGGTTCCCACCGCAGCCAAGCTCTGACCTGTTTCCTGGGCCATCAAGCGGACCGACGGAACCTGGCACATCCGCCCCTGACACGGCCCCATCGTCACCGTGGTGTAGCGCTTGGCCAGCTCGATCGAGTCATAACCCTCGTCGATGCTCAGACCGACGTCCTTGCTCGTCACGTCCTCGCAGAAACACGCAAAGCACTTGCCCCGCCCGCTCCCGGAGACGGGCTCGGGTACTGCCACAGCGGGGAGCTTCGCCGAGGCTTCGGCAACCCGGGCATGGGTCTGCTGCTCGCGCTCGCGCGAGTGCTCGTCGCCGAGACCAAGCGCGTGGGCCGCTTGGAACCCGGCCAGCGCGCCCGAGTGCTCGATGTGCTCCCCGCTCTCAGCCCCCGCGACCTCGCCGGCGGCGTAGATCCCCTCGGGCACGTTCTCGATCGCAAACTGGCCGATCGCCTCCTCGTAGCGCGTCCGCGCGCCGGCTTGAAGCAGTAGCGAGCTGGCCGGCATCGCGCCGCCGGAGACGAGCACGAGGTCGCACTCGAAGCTCCTCTCGCCACGCTGTCCGTGCCCGCTGTGGCCAAGCGGCGCGAGTATGGCTGCGGAAACATGCTTGCCACCACTGGCCTCGATGACCGTGTGGCCTGCGAGCACTTCGACGCCCGCACGGCGCAGCGTCTCGGCCAGCGCGCCCGGGTTCACTCGCAGATCGGCGACAGCGAGGATCTGCACGCCGAGCTCGTGAAGCGCGATGGCCGAGCGCAACCCATGATCTGAGGTCGTGGCAAGGACCGCCCGGTGTCCGGGGAGCACGGAGTAGAGGCGGGCCAGCCGGCGTGCGCCGCCCGCCAGCATCACGCCGGGCAGATCGTTGCCGGCAAACACCAGCGGCTGCTCGATCGTCCCGGTGGCGAACACGTGACGGCGGGCCCGCACCTGGTGCAGCGTGTCCCCCTGCCAGACCGGCACGAGACCATCGAAGTAGCCCAGCGCCGAGGCGCCGGTGAGAATCTCCACCCCTGAGGCCCGCGCGGCCGCCGCCAGGGCGAGCAGGCGGTCGCGGTGCGCGTCATCGAGTAGCCCACGGCCTCCGGGCTCGACACCGTCGTCGACCAACACGACGTCCGCGCCGAGCTCGGCAGCAGCGGTGGCCGCGCTCAGTCCCGCGGCTCCGCCGCCAACGACCAGGACGTCTGCGTGGCGGCGACGATATTCGGTGCGCCATTCGCGGTCGGCCTGGCGCTCGCGCAGCTTGCCGAGACCGGCAGCGTTTCGCAGGACCTTCTCGTACAACGGCCACAGCCGTCGCGGCTTGATGAACGTCTTGTAGTAGAAGCCGGGAGGGGTGAACGGGCCGCCGGCCAGGTCGGTCGCCCGCATCACATCGAAGTCGAGGCTCGGCTTGGCGTTCAGATGCTCCACCCGCATGCCCTCACGGACTGGCTCCACACAAGCGCGAGCGCCGGGCGCTCCATCGACCGCCACGATGCAGTTGGGGCACTGCCCAGCGCAGCACATCAGCCCGCGGCGGCGGTGGTACTTGAAGCTCCGTGAGAATGTGCGCTGGCCGGCGGCGTACAGCGCCGACCCGACCGTGTCGCCCTCGTAAGCATCGACTCGCTTGCCGTCAAAGGTGAAGCTGATCAGCTTGTGGCGGGAGATCCGCTCGCCCGGCTGCTGGGCCAGGCGGGTCATATCGATGCTCCGGGCTCGGCCCCCGTCGGTTCCGGACCGGCGCCCGGACCGGCGCCCGGCCCGGCGCAGTCCGGCGCCTCGGATGCAAGCGCCGTGAACAGCACCTCGTTGGTGCTCGTGTTGCGCTCGGCGACGAACCAGGCCCGGCACCCCGAACGGTGAAACCACCATTCGCGCTGCACACCGGCGGTGTTGCGCCGGAAGTAGTTGTACGTGTTGAGCTCACGGAAGCTCGGGTGAGGCGGCGGCCGTGAGGAGATCTCGCCGCCGAAACCGAAGTCGGTGACCTCACGGACGCCGCAGTTGGGGCAGGTGAGAAGAAAGGACATCGAGTGGATACGTCCCGCGCCACGCCGGACTCTCGCGCTCGCGACGGACGCTGGTGCACAACCTAGATCTCCTCTGTGATTGTGTCCAATACCGAATAAGGCATGATTGATCTGGTTTTCGAATCAGGGAGAAACGTCGTGGAACTTCGCCAGTTGCGCTATTTCGTCGCGGTCGCCGAGGAGCTGCACTTCCGCCGCGCCGCGGCTCGGTTGCACATCTCGCAGCCGCCGCTCAGTCAGCAGATCCATCAGCTCGAGACCGAGATCGGCTGTTCCCTGCTCGCCCGCACGCGGCGTCGCGTGGAGCTGACGCCGGCCGGCGAGGCATTCCTCCACGACGCCCGGGTCATCCTGGGTGAGTTGGAAGGGGCAGTCGCCACCGCTCAGCGCATCGGTTCCGGTCAGACGGGGCGCCTGCGGGTCAACTTCGTTGGCTCGGCGCTGCTGTCGATCGTGCCCGGCGCGGTGCAGCGCTTTCGCACCGCCCGGCCCAACGTCGAGATTCAGATCCGCGAGCGGCCCACGGTAGACCAGATCCGAGCCGTCATCGCCGGGGTGGTGGACGTCGGTCTCGTGCGGCCGCCATTCGACGCGCTGAACGAGCTCCGGGCCGTGGTCGTGCTGCGTGAACGGACCGTCGCCGCGCTGCCCACCGATCACCCTCTGACCAGGCTCCGCCGCGTTCCCCTCCGGCGTCTGGCGGCCGAGCCGCTCGTCCTGTTTCCCCGCAGCCAGGCCCCCGGTTTTCACGATCTCCTGATCAGCAGCCTTGCCGCCACCGGCACGACCCCGCGCGTCGTTCAGTACGCGCCGGAGATGACCACGATCGTCGGTCTCGTCGCCGCCGGGATGGGGTTCTCGCTGGTGCCGGCGTCGGTGTCACGGCTCGGGCTGGACGGCGTCAGTTACCGCCCGGTGGCCGGGGCACCGCGATCGGAGCTGATCGCGATCACGCGGGCCGATGACGAGTCGCCGCTCGTGCAGACGTTCATCGAGCGGGCGAGGGCGTAGTCGGTCGCTCCGGCGGTGTTCGCGGTCGGGCGGTGACTCCCGCCGCCTGCGAACAGACGCGTTCCGCCCCGTGCCGCAGCAGCGCCGTCCTCGCCCGCTACTCGTTGCGCGTGACTCGCTATAACCTCGCGCCCGATGTTGATCCGCCACGCCGACCCCACCCGGGACGCCGCCGGCTGCGCCGCGGTCTACTCCCCCTACGTGCGCGACACGGTCATCTCCCTGGAAGAGCATCCCCCCAGCACGGAGGAGTTCGCTCGGCGCATCGAGCAGTTCTCCGCGACCCACGCGTGGCTGGTCGCGGAGATCGACGGCGAGATCGCCGGCTTCGCCTATGGGTCACCCCACCGCGCGCGCGCGTCCTACCGGTGGGCGACCGACGTCAGCGTCTACATCTCCTCCCGCCACCACCGGCACGGAGTCGGGAGCGCGCTGTATCGGGAGCTGTTCGGCCTGCTCGCCCGGCAGAACATGCGCGTCGCGTGCGCCGGCGTCACGCTGCCCAATCAGGCCAGCGTCGCGATTCACGAGTTTTTCGGCTTCCAGCTCGTCGGGATCTACCGCCGCATCGGCTGGAAGTACGGCGCCTGGCGCGACGTCGGCTGGTGGCAGCTCGACCTGGCGCCCGACGCGCCTGATTTCCCCGCCGAGCCAGGGCCGCCCGCACGGCTGGACCGGTAGCCCGCCTACTCTTCGCTCAGCAGCAGCGCCAGCGTCGGACAAGCATCCGCCGCCCTGCGCGCCAGTCCCAGCAGGTCATCCGGGACGCCCGCCCCGTCGATGATCGGGTAGCCCCAGTCATCGAGGCGGATCAGCTCCGGCAGCAGCTCAGCGCACAAGCCATGACCTTCGCAGGTGATCGGGTTTACCCGCAGCCGCGCGCTCATCGCCCACCGCGCCCGGCCAGATCCGGCACTCCCACCGGCAACCCCGCCGGCCGCGCCGTGCAGCGCGCTCGGCCGTGCCCAGTCAACTCGGGACCGAACACCCGGATCGCGCTCTCGACGAAACGGGCCGCGCCGTCGGGGTGATGGCAGGCTCCGCGTCCGCGGATCTCGGTCGCCCAGCGGAGCATTCGGTCGCGCTCGGACGGGTGAGCGACGCCGTCCGCAATCGCTGCGAACGAGTCGGCGATCGACCTCAGGCCGTGCACGCAGGGGCCGCATTGGCCGGCTGACTGCCCGGCCAAGTAGTCGATCACGCGAGCGGACTCATGCAATCCGCATGAGCTCTCGCCGAGGGCGATCAGGACGCCGGATCCCAGCGAACAGCCGACCGAGCGGAGCTCCTCCCGCGCCAGGCGCAGGCGAATCGCACGAGCGGACTCCACCCAGGTGCCGAAGTAGCCGCCGACCAGGAGCGCCTGCAGCGGCTCGGTCGATCCGCCGGCGGCCGCCAGCAGATCGGTCATCGGGGTGCCGAAGGCAAGCTCGTAGACGCCGGGCGCCGCGACGGCACCGGAGATCGTGACCAGCACCGAGCCAGGGTCGGCGGGGGTGCCGAGCTCTCGGTACCAAAAGTCTCCATGGCGCGCGACGAGCGCCATCTGGGCCAGCGTCTCCGGGTTCTGGATCAGCGTGGGGCGGCCGCGGTACCCGCGCTCGAACGGCCGCGGGGGCACGAACGTCGGCAGGCTCTTTCCGTGGTTGAGGAAATTCATCACCGCACTCTCCTCGCCCGTTACGTACCCCTCGGGGCCGACGCGCAGTTCGAAGCGCAGCTGATCGTTCCCGCGTACGCCGATCGCCGCCTGCAGCACACGCTGGGCATTGACCGCCCCTTCGCCCACCTTCACGAGCACCTCATGCGCCCCCACCGCAGCCGCAGCCAGCTCGGCGCCGTCAAGCACGAGATGCGGCATCCGTTCCAGCAGGAGCCGGTCCTTGGCGCTGGCGGGCTCGGTCTCGCTGCCGTTCACGACCACGGTTGCGCCACGGCGACCCTCGGCCACTGCTCGGAGCTTGCGCGCAGCCGGGAAGTCGGCGCCGCCGCGTCCCCGCAGGCCGCTCTGCTCAACGAGCTCGATCAGTTCATGCGCGGACAGCGACGGTAGCCCTCCGTGGACCTGCGCGTGACGGTCCAGGGTCATCGCCGCACCGCTCTTATCGAGACCAGCGAGCAGCCGCGGCAGTCCCCGGGGGCCGGCGCCCAGTGCGCTTGGCGGCGCTCCGAACGAGGCGCTCATCTGCCGCTTCCGGCCGAGGTCCCGGTGAGCGTCCCGGTGACCCGGCTGCTCTGGTTGTCGATGACCAGGTCCGCGTGCAGATCCAGCTGGCTGCCGGAGGCGTCGGCGACACGGGCCAGGAACTTCGGTCCTTGCAGGGACACGATCTGGCCTTGCATGACCGAGCTCGTACCGTCGGCGAGCAGGTCTACCTGACTGCCGGTCATCGACAGACCTCCCCCGCCGAGCGGCGCGCCCGCCATCCGGATCCGCAGGCGGCCGTGGACCGCGCCGCTGAGGCGCAGCGCGAGGTCAACAAGCGATCCCCCGTTCCGAGAGGTCTGGGTGATCGTCCCCGCGAGGCTGGCCGAGAACGGAACCCGCACGCCGCGTGCGCTGGCCGCGGCATGCGATCCGCTCCCAGCCGCGAACCGGGCCGACACCGGACGAGCCTGCGCGCCGAGCAGCGCCGGCGGCGTGCCGGCACGCCGCGCCCAGTGGGGCCGCAGCGGGCCGAGGAACGTGAACAGCGCCACTCCGGCGCTCGCCACCAGCCACAACGCGAACGCGGGGACGCGCAGTTCCCGTGAGCTCGAGAAGCCTCGGGAGATCCGGATCAGGACGGCCACGAGTACCGCCCCCACGCACCAGGCGGTGAGCGCCAGCATCCACCACACCTTGGTGTCGCTGCCGGTGCCGACTCCGTGCAGCACGGCAACCGGCCAACTCGCATAGGCGAGCCAATGCACGAGGCGCCAGGCGCCGTAACCGAGGCGGCGGCGGAGCAGGCTGGTCACGACCAGGGCGATCATCACATCGAAGGCCAGCGCACCGAGGCCGAGCCACAGCGGCCGATAGGTCGAGACGAACGGGACCACGGCGTCGATCAGCTTGATCGGGGCGAAGCTGTCGAGCACGCTGGTGATGATGTGGGCGAGCAGCACTACGATTACCAGCAGCGAGATGTCCCGGTGCAGGGTGTCGATAACAAAGCGCGGCCACCGCGGACCGGCCGAGAAGCGCAGCGAACCGAGCACCCCGAGCAGGACGCTGGCGGTCAGCAGCAGCAATGACACCGCGCCGGTGCCCCGCGCGAGGTACCAATAGGCGCTGGGTCCGGCGGCGGCGGTGGCGAGCGCCGCGCTCACGCCGGCACCGGCGCGGTCTCGGGGACACCTGGTAGGTCATCCCGAGCCGACGTCCATCCGGCCAGATGGCGAACCCGTCCTCTGACGTCGACCAACCGGCTCGGCAACCCGAGCGAGCTGAGCCATTGCGGCGCGGCGGCGCCGCGGACCATCGCTGCGGTGCTGGCGGTATTGGCGTCCAGGCACGACGCGGCGTTGACGCTGACCGTGCGCCAGGGTCCGGCTACCGGCTCTCCGGTACAGGGAACCACGAGGTGGTTCGCCTCCCCCGCCGGCGTCTGCCACCGGCGGACGGTGCTGCTGGATGTCGCGAGCCCACCGCAGCTCAGCGTGATCGACTGTCCGGGAGCCTGCATCGAGTCGCGGTGGTCGTCGCTCACGCGCACGATCCATCCGCCCGCGGGCGGATGGATCGTGCGC
>CAXMLR010000051.1:0-5932 GCA_964194275.1 uncultured Solirubrobacterales bacterium | reverse complement strand
CGGGCGTGTGTCGCGGCGGGGCTCGCGGTCGAGGTGCTGCCCGGCCCGTCGGCCCCTCTCGCCGCGCTCGTAGCCTCCGCGCTGCCCGCCGACCGCTGGCGCTTTGCCGGCTTTCTGCCCCGCAAGCGTGGCGAGCTGCTGGAGGTCTTCCGCTCGCCGGAGACGCTGATCGCGTTCGAGTCCCCACGGCGCGTCGCCGCGTCTTTGGAGGTGCTCGCCGAAGTCGATCCAGAGCGCCCGGTCGCCGTGTGCCGCGAGCTGACCAAGCTCCACGAGGAGGTGGTCCGCGGGACGGCGTCGGAGTTGGCCGCGCGTTACCGCTCGCTGGCGCCCCGAGGCGAAGTCGTGCTGGTCTTCGGTCCCGCGCAGCGGCTCTCCGAGGACCCAGCGTCGGCCGTGCAGGCCGTTCGCCGGCTCGTCGACAGCGGGGCCAAGCCGCGGGTCGCCGCGGCGGTGGTCGGCGAGCTCACCGGCTTCTCGGCCAACGAGCTCTACAGCGCGCTGACCGCCCGCGGTTAGCCTTGGACTCGGATGTCCTACTACATCACCACCCCGATCTATTACGTCAACGCGCAGCCCCATCTGGGCCACGCGTACACGACGATCGCCGTGGACGTGCTCGCGCGGCACATGCGCCAGCGCGGCGAGGATGTGTTCTTTCTCACCGGCACCGACGAGCACGGAGAACCGGTGGCCGACGCGGCCCGAGCGCAGGGAGTCGACCCGAAGCAGCTGGCCGACCGCAACGCGGAGCGGTTCAAGGCGCTGATGCCCCGGCTGGACGCCTCCAACGACTTCTTCATCCGCACCTCCGACGAGCAGCACAAGTCGAGGGTCCAGGAGGTGCTGCAGCGAGTCCACGACAACGGCCACACCTACAAGGACCTCTACGTGGGCTGGTATTGCCCGCGCTGTGCGGACTTCAAGGTTGAGAACGAGATCCTCGAGGGCAACCGCTGCCCGATCCACGAGATCGCGCTCGAGTCTCACCAGGAGGAGAACTGGTTCTTCCGTCTGTCGACGTTCCAGCAGCCGCTGGAGGCGCTCTATGCCGAGCGTCCGGACTTCGTGATGCCGCAACGGCACTTCAACGAGGCACGCTCGTTCATCGGCTCAGGCCTCCAGGACGTGTCGCTGTCCCGGGCCCGGATGCACTGGGGCGTCACCGTTCCCTGGGACCCCAGCCACGTCTTCTACGTATGGTTCGACGCCCTGCTCAACTACTACACGGCGCTCGGCTACGCGCGGCCGGGCGAGGACCTGACCGATCGCTTCTGGCCCGCCACCTTCCACGTCATCGGCAAGGACATTCTCAAGTTCCACACCGTGTTCTGGCCCGCGCTGTTGATGGCCGCCGAGCTGCCGGTACCCGACCACGTGTTCGTGCACGGCTTCCTGCTCGGCTCCGACGGGCGCAAGATGAGTAAATCGCTGGGCAACGTGCTGGACCCGTTCGAGGTGATCGACGAGTTCGGCACCGACGCCCTGCGCTTCTACCTGATGCGCGACGTCGCCTTCGGCGCTGACGGCGCGGTGGGGATGGAGGCAGTGCGCTCACGCTACGACACTGAGCTGGCCAACGAGTACGGCAATCTGGCCAGTCGCACGATCGCGATGCTGCTCCGCTACCGCGACGGCACGGTTCCAGAGGTCGCCACCGACCCCGAGCTGGCTCAGGACTTCGACGGGTTGCCGTCCGCGCTCGCCGGGGTACTCGATCGCGCCGAGCCGACGCAGGCACTCGAATTGATCTGGCGACGCGTGCGCCGTCTGAACCGCTACGTCGAGGAGCGCGCCCCGTGGCAGCTGGCCAAGGATCAGGCGTCAGCGGCCGCGCTCGACGAGACGCTCGCCTCGCTTTCCGAGGGTCTGCGCTCGATCAGTGTTCTGTTGCATCCGTACCTCCCCGCCAGCACCGGTCGGTGTCTCGGCGCGCTGGCTTCTGAGTCCGTCGACTACTCGCAGGCCAGCTTCGCCCCGCGGGGTAACGGAGCCACCGTGGCCGCACTCGACCCGCTGTTTCCCAAGCGCGCGTGATCGACAGCCACACGCATCTGGAGCTGTGCGAGCCGACGGACGCCGACCTCGTCGCCGCGGCTGCGCAGGCGGGCGTGAGAAGGCTTCTGAACGTGGGGGTCGATGGCACCAGTAGCCGCGCCGCGCTGGCGGCGGCCGAGGACTTCCCCCAGGTCTACGCGGCGGTTGGCCGGCACCCGAACTCGGCGACCGGCTTCGACGACGCCGATTTCGCCGAGCTCGAAAAGCTCGCCGCGCACCCACGCTGCGTGGCAATCGGGGAAACCGGACTCGACTTCTATCGCGAGGGCGCGCCGGCCGAGGATCAGCGGCGGGCCTTCCTGGCCCAGATCGAGCTTGCGCGCAAGATTGCCAAGCCGCTGGTCATTCACACCCGGGCGGCCGACGAGGAAACCCTGGCGATGCTCGAGCAGCACACGCAGGGAATCAAGGTGGTCCTCCATTGCTTTTCGATGCCCGACCGGATCGCGAGCTGCCTGGAGCACCCGGACTGGTGGATCTCTTTTGCCGGCAACTTGACCTATCCAGGTGCCGCCGCCTTGCGAGAGGCGGCGATCCGGGTCCCAGCCGAGCGACTGCTGGTCGAGACCGACGCCCCGTACCTTGCCCCGCAGCCGCTCCGCGGCCGGCCGAACCAGCCCGCGAATGTCGTTCACACCGCTCAGGCGCTGGCCGTGGAGCGACGCGTGCCGCTCTCAGAGCTCGAGGCGGCGATCGAGCAAAGCGCGCTCGCGCTGTTCGGATGGTGAGAACCCGGGACCTGGGCCAGAACTTTCTCGTCGATCGGAACATCCTCGGCGTGATCGAACGACTGGCCGAACTGGGGCCTGAGGACGTCGTGCTGGAAATCGGCGGCGGGGTGGGGGTGCTGTCGCAGCGCCTCGCTGGCCTGGCCCGGCATCTGCATGTGGTGGAGATCGACCTGCGTCTCGAGACCGCGCTGCGGGACGCGCTCGCGCCGCACGCAAACGTCTCGCTGCACTTCGGCGATGCCCTCGACCTGGCCCTCCGGAGCCTCAATCCGGCCCCCGACAAGGTCGTGGCCAACCTGCCGTACTCGGTCGCGGCGACGGCGATCCTGCGGACGATCGAGGAGCTGCCAGAGGTCTCCAGCTGGGTGGTGATGGTTCAGCGTGAGGTGGGGGAACGACTCGCCGCCGAGGCTGGAACCTCGGCCTACGGCATCAGCTCCGTGCTCGCGCAGCTCGCGTGTGACGTCCGGGTCCTGCGTCCCGTCGCGCGCACCGTGTTCCGCCCGGTCCCGAACGTCGACTCAGTGCTGATCGGGTTGCGTCGCACCGGGCCGGCGGCCGAGCCGTCGGTGCGCGCGCTCGTCCATGACGCGTTCGCTCATCGGCGCAAGGCGCTGTCGCGGTCGCTGGCGTTGGCCCGCCGCGACTCACCGGACGTGCGCGAGCGCGCGCGTGAGGCGCTCACGCAGATGGGCCATCCGGCCGATGAGCGCGCGGAGCGGCTCTCGCCCGCTGAGTTCAGCGAGCTGGCCGGAAGGCTGGCGCGATGAGGCTCCGGGCGAGGGCACCGGCCAAGGTCAACCTGTGCCTGTTCCTCGGCGGCGCCCGCGAAGACGGGCGCCATCGGCTTGTCACGCTGCTCGAGTCGGTCTCCCTGGCCGACGAGCTGTCGCTGACCACGCTTGACGCCGCCGGACCCGACGAGGTGCACTGTCCCGCGGTGGCGGGCGTCAATCTCGTCTCCTCCGCACTGGCGGCGCTGCGGGCCAGCGGATGGGCGGGGCCGCCGGTGCGGATCGAGATCGAGAAGCGGATTCCCGTGGCGGCGGGAATGGGCGGAGGCTCAGCCGACGCAGCGGCGGCGCTGCGGCTGGCCGGCGAGCTTGCCTCGCGGCGCCCGGAGGAAATGGCGGCGGTGGCGGCGGCGCTCGGCGCCGACGTACCGAGCCAGCTCGCGCCCGGGCTGAGGCTCGGCACCGGGGCGGGCGAGATCGTCGAGCCGGTCGCTCCGCTGGCGCCGCATGCGTTCGTGCTGATCCCGCTGCCCCACGCGCTGTCGACACCGGAGGTGTACCGGGAGGCCGACCGGCTCGGGTTGCCACGTCAACGGACAGCGGTCGAGGCCGCTCACGCGCGGCTGCGCGACGCCCTTGCACCCGGCGCGCGACTCTCGGCGGACTTGCTGGTCAACGAGCTTCAGCCGGCGGCTGAGTCGCTGTGCGCGGCGGTGGCGGATGCGCTCAGGGCGGCGCGTGCCTGTGGCGCTGAGCAAGCGATGGTCTGCGGCTCGGGTCCGACCGTGGCCGGCCTGTTCTGGGGAGAACATGGCCGCACGCGGGCAAATGCAGCGGCTGCCGAGCTCAGCAGGCACTTTCCCGGAGCCGTCGCGGCCACGCCCGTGGGCGCGGAATTCGGCGCCCCGACGGTTTCATAAGCCCATCATCCCCGGCTTCCGGCACAATTTCACGCGAGCACCATGAGCAATCAGACCGTGACCTACCTCGTCGGCGCCTGCCTGAGCGTGTTCGGCGTGGCCGCGTTTGGCGCGCTGGTGATCGTTCCCGCCGTCACGGCCTACCGGCGCCCGCTCGAGCGGGTTGCGGCGGTCGTGCTCTCACTCTACGTACTCGCGGCCCTGGTCGGCGTCGGCGTGCTGCTCGGCGCGTTGATCGTGTTCGAGTGGCCAAAGGTGTTCTGATGGCGGAGAGAGGGGCGCCGCCGTCAGTCGCGCCTGATCTCTCCGCGCTTGCGGCGATCACCGACGCCGTCGAAGCCGGCGCCGGGCTGCCGGAGATCCTGCGAGCCGCTTCACGGGCGCTGGACGCCAGCCTGATCCTGATCGATCGGTCCGCTTCGGTGCTCGCGGTCGCGGCGCGCTCTCCAGCCGACGAGCGCTCGCTCATGCGTGACGCCCATGACGTGGCGACGATCGAGCTCAAGGTCGCCGAGACGGCGGTCGGCCAACTGCGGATGCGCGCCCGGGAGCGGACGCCCGATGTCTCGGTCCTGCGGCTAGTAAGCACCCTGATCGCATCTGAGATGGAGCGTGTGCGGGCCCCGGAGCGGGCCTCCGAAGAGGCCGCCACGGGGTTCCTGCGCGCGGTCCTAGAGCGCAGGATTGCCGACCGGGGCGACCTGCTCGCCCGGGGCAAGGAGCTCGGCACCGACTTGGCGGCCGGCGGCAGCGTCCTCGTCGTCCGGGCTCATCCCCGCAATCCGACCGAGGACGACTGGCGCCGCCGACTGCTCGCCGTCTCCAGTCGCGGTGCTCGGTCGGTCGCGCCCGGCGCGATCGCGACGCCGGGCGAAGACGACGCCGGACAGATTCTCGTGCTCGTGCCCGATCCGGATGGGGAGGCCGGGCGTCGGGTCTCTTCCGCGGTGCTGCGTGAGCTCGAGTCGGGCTTGCCCGGATTCGCTTTTGCCTTGGGCCGCAGCCGTCGCACGGAGGAGCCCCTCGAGCTGCATCGGGCCGGCAACGAGGCCCTGCTGGCCGCGAACGTGGTCGAGGGGGATTCCGAGCGCTCCGAGCTGGCCTACGAGCAGACCGGGACCTACCAGCTGTTGTTGCCCTACATGAAGGACCCCTCCGAGCTCAGGCGCTTCTACAGCGAAACCGTCCGGCCCCTGGTCACCTATGACGAGCAGTATGAGACCGATCTCCTGGGCACGCTGGCCACGTTCCTCGACTGTGACGCGAACGTCAACGCGACCGCGGCGCGCCTGATCACCCACCGTCACACGATTCGCTATCGATTTGAGCGCGTGCGCGAGCTGACCGGACTCGATGTCTCCTCGACCGACGGCCGCGAGAAGCTGTCGCTCGGACTGAAGGCCATGCGCGTCCTCGGGATCCCCGCGCCGGGAGGACCGGCCACCGAGCCCGGCGCCGAGGGCGGCCGCGTGCCCCGTTAGGCCCCTAG
>CAXMLR010000050.1:0-1709 GCA_964194275.1 uncultured Solirubrobacterales bacterium | reverse complement strand
CGCCAGCTGGCGGCGACCAGTATCGGCCAGGCGCGTTCGGCGATGCAGCTCGCCGCCGCGCAGACGGCCAACGACTACGAGCTTCGGCGCGGCGGAATCGCCAACCACGGGACCGTCGAGGCGGTGGCGCCGCTGCGCGGAAGCACCGAGCGCTACGTCGTTGTCACCCTGGAGAGGACGACGGCCGCGCTGAGCTCGGCCTATCAGGGTCTGCGACCGGCGTGGCACGTCGCCGTCGCGACGGTGTCGGCGCTCGGGCCGGGACGCTGGGTGCTCAGCGGATGGCAGCCGGAGAGCTGACCGCCAGGAATGGCCGCGCCCCAGGGCCTCGGTCAGCCGAGCGGCTGGCCGTTCGCGGTCAGCTTGACCTCGATGTTCCCGCGGGTGGCGTTCGAATACGGGCATACCTGGTGCGCCGCCTGCACGAGCTTGATCGCCTCGGCGTCCTCGAGCTGCGGCAGCGTCACGTCCAATGCGACGGCCAGCCTGAAGCCTCGCTCGGGGGTCGGCAGCAGACTGACCTCGCTGTCGATCGAGACGTCGCCGATTTCGGCTTTCTCGCGACGGGCCACGGCGCCCAGCGCGCTCTCGAAGCAGGCGGCGTAGCCAACGGCGAAGAGCTGTTCGGGATTCGTGCCGCCGCCTTGCCCGCCCATCTCCTCGGGCAGCCGGAGCTGGACGTCGAGCACGCCGTCGCTCGTGCGTCCGTGCCCCTGGGCCCGGCCTCCGGTGACGTTCGCCTCTGCGGTGTAGATGGTCTTGGCCATGGTGCCTCCGCGTGCTGAAGATTGCTGTCAGGCCAAGCCTAGTGCTCCGTTTCGAGAGTGGCTTGACATTCGAGCACGGGAGCGAGGGGCGCCTCACCGTGACGCGACGTTGAGCGCGACCGCCGCGGCAAAGCACGCCACCGCGAGCACGCGGATCCACAGGCCGGCTCGGTCGCCGGGCCGGCCCGTGACCATCCCGACGATCGCCAGCGCCATGCAGGCGACTGCGACGAGCGCGAGGATGGCGGCGAGAGCACGGAGCACCACACGTGTTCTACCCTCGGATGAATGTCCTCGCAGTACATCTTCACCACTTACAAGCTGACCCGCCGGTTTCCGCCCGAGAAAGAGGTCCTGACCGATGTCTCGCTGTCGTTCATGCCCGGGGCGAAGATCGGCGTGCTCGGCTACAACGGTGCGGGCAAGTCGACGCTGCTGCGGATCATGGCCGGGATCGATACCGAGTTCGACGGTCAGGCCCAGCTGGCGCCGAAGGCGACGGTCGGCCTGCTTGAACAGGAACCCCACCTCGATCCCACCAAGGACGTCCGCGGCAACGTCGAGGAGGGAGCCGCGGAGATCCGAGCACTGCTGGATCGCTTCAACGAGCTGTCGATGAACTATTCCGACGAGACCGCAGACGAATTCAGCCGCGTTCAGGAACAGATCGACCATGTCGACGGGTGGAATCTCGACACCACGCTCGATGTCGCGATGGATGCGCTGCGCTGCCCGCCGCCCGACGCCGAGGTGACGAACCTCTCCGGCGGTGAACGCCGGCGCGTGGCGCTCTGCCGCCTGCTGCTGCGTCAGCCTGATCTGCTGTTGCTCGATGAGCCGACGAACCATCTCGACGCCGAATCGGTGGGGTGGCTGGAGCGCCACCTGCACGACTACGCCGGCACCGTCGTCGCCATCACCCACGATCGCTACTTCCTCGAC
>CAXMLR010000049.1:0-1578 GCA_964194275.1 uncultured Solirubrobacterales bacterium | reverse complement strand
AGCCAGTGCTGCCAGTGGTGGGCGGTCCAGACCAAACGGTCGTAGGCGTGGTCGAGATCCTGGGGCGGCTCGTGCTCGCTCCACGACAGCGCGCAATAGATCTTCTCGCCCTCCTTCATCCGGTGACGGGCGGTGGCGCGCGATCCCTCAAAGCCAAGGCGGAGGTCCGTGGTCAGCTTGAGCCGCACATCGCTGCTCTCGGCGGTGGCGGTGCCCTCGTGGTAGCCGGTCCCGGTGTAATCCCACTGGGCAGGTGCTCGGCCGTAGTCGAACACGGGCTCGCAGTCGAGCGCGATCTCGACTTCGCCGTTGACGCAGCGCACCATGCGCAGCAGCACGTGGTCGGCGTCGTAGTCGGTTGGTGCGCGCCGGTGGGTGTGCGAGCGCTCGTCTTCGTGGTGCCAGTTGCCGATCAGCAATACGTCGCGCACGATCACCCACCCGGCGCCCGTCGCCCAACTGGTCTCGAGCACCATCGTTCCCGGGAGATACCGGCGTGAGGCCGGCACGGCGACTCCGGCCGGTCCGATCCTGAACCCGCCGGCGTCGCGGTCGAGCATCGCGCCGAACACGCTCGGAGAGTCCACGCGCGGCAAACACATCCATTCGACGTTGCCGCTCGGGGCTACCAGCGCCACGGTCTCGCAGTCCGACAGGAATCCATAGTCGGCGATCGGAGGAAACGGGCTCCCGCCCAGGGGTACATCAGGTGCCGCGTGCCGGATCTGGGTCTTCGCCGAGGTCAGCGTCTCCTGCTTGTGGTCGCCGTCCGTCGTGCTCATCGCGGGATCGTCTCAGGTTTACACGCCGGGAGCGAGAGTGGGCGAAGGCTGCCGCCGCCCCCGCGGGCCGAGCGCTCGGTGCTTCAGCGTGCGGCTCGCCGCAGAGAAAGCGCCAACAGCGCGGCGACGGCCACCGGCATGATCCACCACGCACTGACGCCGGCGCCCGCGATCAGCGCCGTCACCGCCAACGCAACCGCCGCGCCGAGCGCCGTCACCCAGTCATCGCCGACGATAAAATCCCACACTCCGCGGGCTGCCCTCAGGAGGAACCTCATCCCGCCTCCGACGCCGCGGGGGTGCCCACCACATGGCGGAGCCAAAGCACCATCGTGCATGCCAGCAGTAGCACGCCCGGGATGATCGCCAGCAGCGCGGCGTCGCCGCCCGGCCATGAGGCACCGGCGCCCTCCGCTCCCCAGAAGGTTCCGAATGAAGTCAACATCACGCCGACGGAGAACTTCATCGTGTTCTCAGGCACGCGAGCGAGCGGTGCGCGCGCCGCCAGTCCGGCGCCCACCACGAGTGCGACGGCGACGGCGGCGGCCGCCGCGGCTAGGGCGACCCGGTGCTGGTTGGCGCCGAAGGTCAGCACGATAAATGCGACCTCGAGGCCTTCCAGGAACACGCCCTTGAAGGCGATCGCGAACGAGTAGCCGTCGAGACCGGAGCCCCGCCCGGCGCCGGCCGCCCGAGCGGCTTCCGTCTCCTCGGCGAACGTGGCGGCCTCGTCGTGCAGCGCCTTCAGCCCGGCAGCACGCAGAATCGCCTTGCGCAGCCACTGCAGGCCGAACAC
>CAXMLR010000048.1:0-2102 GCA_964194275.1 uncultured Solirubrobacterales bacterium | reverse complement strand
CTTCGTCGAAGAAAACCTGCAACTACCCCGCTCTGGGGTAGAGCGCCATCCGCGCTCGCGGCCGGTCCGGCGAGCAACCGAGGCACCGCACACAAGACCACCACCGTCGGCCCGAAAGTCCCTCTGCCCGCCAAGGCCAAGGCGTACGACAAGTACTGCCAGGGCGAGAGCAAGACCCACGTCGCCGGCACGCCCGGCACGCCGTTCAGCCGCTGTGTCTCCGGTGGCGCGAAGCTATTCAAGGCCAAGCGGAGCCGCGGATAGGCAAGCGACCTCACGTCGACATGAGAGGATCTCGCCATGGAAGCCCGCTTTCAGCGGTTCGCTTTGAATGAGGCGTCGCTTCGCGAGGTTAACGAAGCGATCATGCGCGGGGCCTGGCCCGGCCAGGCGGATGATGTCCGCTGTTTTCGCTGCGAGTGCGCGCACGACGACTGCAACCTCCTAATCGAGCTCACGCTGCGCGAGTATGAAGATGTGCGCGTCAATCCCCGACGCTTCATGTGCTACCCGGGTCATGAGTTCCTCGACGTCGAGACGGTCGTCGCGACTCGAGCCGGCTACGTCCTCATCGAGAAAGACGGTCGAGGCGCGGAGCTGGTCGAGGAAGCCGATGCTCGAGAGACTGATCCTACGCGGCGACCTCAACAGAGCTGAGGCTGAATCCCATGCGCAGCTCGGTGCCCCCGCCTGAGCGTGTCGCGACTTCGAAGTGGTCGCTGAGATATCCGATCAACGCCAATCCCCTGCCGCGGCCGGGGCTGTCGCTAGCGGCAATTAATCCGCGGCCATCATCGCCGATCAGCACCCAGAACTCTTCTGAGGCAAGCGCAGCGGTGAGATAGATGCATCCCGGAGCGCCGCCATATGCGTGCACAACCACGTTCGTCAGTGCCTCAAGCGCGGCCAAGTGAATCGCTTCGAGCTTTTCCCCCTTCACCCAAGTGCTCGGCTTGGCCCCGTGAGGCGGAGAGTCAGCCCGATTTGTGCGCGCCCGCGTGCGACGCAGCTCGGCGGCTGATCTCGTTCCGCGCGGCCTCGACGCCCTCGACCGGGCGCAGCTCGCGCTCGAGCCCGGGTGCCTGCCCGGTCCTGCCTCGACGCACCAGGCGGTCGGCCGACGAGCGGCCGGTGAACTCGCCTCGGCTTCCTCGAGCGAGAGATCGAGGAGCCGAGGACGTGAGCCCAGCTACCACCGCTTGATAGGAGAGAGCTCCGAGTCGACGAGCCCATCGCAGTCGACGATGACCCGCCGTGACCCGAGCATAGGTGCATGTCTCAGGCCTCGCTCTCGGCGAGCGCGCCGCGCATCAGCGCGCTCGCCGACCAGCGCATGAGCTCGACGGCCTCCTCGCGCGAGAGGCCGGCAACATCCGTCAGCCAGACCAGCGCCTCGATTCCCACGGCCGTCCGGATTGCGAAAACCAGGCGGCGCGGGTCGGCGGCGGCCAATCGATCCTCCAGGGGGCGTAGTGCCTCCTCGATCCATCCGATCGCCCGCCCCGTCCGCAAAGGCAGGTCCTGCCCGCTCTCCTGGGGGTCGAGCGCCACGCGCAGCTCCGCCCGAAGCTCGGGCTCGTGCTCGAGAAGCTGCCGGCAGAGATTGACGATGACGGCATCGAGGCGCGCCTCCGGGTCAGTTGGCGCCGGGTCCGGGAGCAGGGTGGGGCTGCCGATCTCGGGAAACACCGCGAGAAGCAGGGCGCGCTGGTTGGGGAAATACCGGTACGCGGTGGCCCGCGAGACTTCGGCTGCGTCCGCCGCCTGCTCGACGGTCGGGTTCATGCCCTGCGCGAGGAGCTCCCGGGCCGCTTGGATCAGCGCCCGCCGCGTGCGCGCCTTCTGCCGCGTACGGCCGCTCTCCTGATATGAGAGTGACATACTCATCATGATACTCTAGTCTCATGAAGTCTAACCCGACCAGGAGGCGCCCATGCCAACCGACGAGACCATCACCTCGACCGCGAGCCCCATCGTCCTAGCCCCCGAGGCGGGGGAGGCCTTGTGGTTCAACAACGACCTGCTGACCTTGAAGGCGACGGGCGCCGATACCGGCGGGGGGGTCCTCCTCGTCGAGGAACCCGTCTCTTATACACATCTCC
>CAXMLR010000047.1:0-4680 GCA_964194275.1 uncultured Solirubrobacterales bacterium | reverse complement strand
GATCTATGACCGCGCCGAGGTCCGCAAGGCGATCCGTCGGAGCGCCGATCCAACGATCCGAACCGATCAGCCAGGGTGAAGGCGAAGGTCCTCCATGTGCTCGAGGCGTTCGCCGGTGGGACCGAGCGTCACCTGCTCGACCTGATCCACCACGTGCCGGATGTCGAGCATGTGATCGCGGTCCCGTCCACGCACCTCGGCGAGGCGACGGCAGCGGCCGCGACCCGGGCGCGGGATCTCGGTGCGCGTGTGGAGCCCGTGGAGATGAACCGCCAGCTCGCCCCGCACGGCAATGCCGCCGCCCTGGCGTCGCTCCGCCGCCTTATGCACCGGATCGACCCCGACGTGCTGCACGGCCACAGCTCGGTCGGCGGCGCGCTCGCCAGACTCGCCGGGATCGGGTCGGGCATCCCGGTCATCTACACACCCAACGGCGTCAGCCGCGCCACCTGGGCACTGGCAGCGGAGCGCGTTCTCAGGCTCCGGACCTCGCGCTTGATCGCGGTGTCCGCGAGCGAGGGCGAGTTCGTCCTGAGCCAGGGCCTGATCGGCGAAGATCGCCTGGATGTCGTCCCCAACGGGATCGACCTCGAGATACCGCAGCCGATGCGCCGGGCGCTGCGCGAGCAGCTGTTTCTCCCCGCCTCGGCACCGCTTGTCGGATGTCTCGGCCGGCTGACGTTCCAGAAGGCCCCGGAGGTGTACGTACAAGCGTGCGCGATCGCCGGTCGACGGGTCGCAAACGCCCACTTCGTGCTGGTGGGCACGGGCCCGCGGCGAAACCAGGTGCTCAGCGCCGTGGGCGCCGCAGGGCTCGGCGAGCGCTTCCACCTGCTGGATGCGCTTCCGGACGCGGCCGCCGCGTTTGGAGAGCTTGACCTCTACGTACTGCCGTCGCGCTTCGAGGGCGGACCGTATACGCCGCTCGAAGCGATGCGCGCTCGGACGCCCGTGATCCTTACCGACGTGACCGGCAATCGAGACACGATCGAGCCAGACCTCTCCGGGCTCCTCGTTCCCGTGGACGACGCGTCCGCGCTCGCCGCGGCGATCGTCGACCTCCTCGAGGACGAGCCGCGCCGATGGGCTTTCGCGGACGCCGGCCACGAACGGCTCACTACTCTGTTCGACGTCCGCGCCATGGGCGAGGCGACGGCCCGCGTCTACGACTCTGTCCTCGCCCCGTGCTGAGCAGCCGCAGCCTCGCGCGTGCCCTGCAACGCAATCCCCGCGCATATCAGGCGTCGCGCCGTCTCTGGGCGCGCGCGATGGAGGCGCTCCCTGCTCGCCACGTAGCCGGGATTCCCGGCCGGGTTCATCCCGCCGACCTGATGCTCGAGTCCAGACGCGACCCCGTCGCCGTCGCACATTACGCGGACGCCGGAAGAACCGCTGTAGGACTGATCGAGGAGGCCATCGGCGACATCCCCGCCTGCTCGTATCTCGATCTCGGCTGCGGCCACGGCCGCGTGGTGCGATGGTTGGTGCGCCGCGTCGAACCCGGACGTGTGACGGTCGCCGACATCGATCGCTCCGCGGTCAGGTTCTGTCGCTCGGAGTTCGGCGTTAGCGGCTTTGTCTGCACGACCGAACCCCAGAGCCTCGCCGTGACCGGCGGCCACGACGTCGTGTGGATGGGATCGGTCATCACCCACCTCGACCTCGGTGCCGCACGCTCGCTGCTGCGTGTCGTGCGCGAGATCATCGCTCCCCACGGGGCCGTGATCGTCACGCAACACGACCCCGCGCGGCTGGATGAGTTCGCTCAGGCGATGCCGTGGGTCGCGCCATCAATGCCGGAGCTTCGATCCTCGCTTGCGTCCGGCGGCTGGGCGTACGCCGACTACCCGCACCATCCCCGCGGTTATGGACTCGCGTTCGCGACCGACGCGGCGATGGAGGCGCTCGCAGCGGATGTGGGCATGCGGCCCGTCCTCATCCGTAAGCGCGGATGGCTGGAGCAGGATGCCTGGGTGCTGAGTCGCGTCGACGGGGAGTAGCGGTGAGGCTCGCGCGATCGAACGAGAACTTGAGTTGCTCGGTCGGCGCGATCCCCTGTGGGCGATCCTCAGCGAGCCGGCGCTGCGCGGCGGGCGATGGGACGTCGAGCGGTTCTTCGAGACCGGGCGCGAGGAGATCGCTCGCGCTCGAGCAGGTCGGCAAATTGGCCCGGAGTTCGAACGACGCAGAGCGCTCGACTTCGGCTGCGGGGTGGGGCGCCTAACCCGCGCGCTCACGCTCGAGTTCGAGGAGGTCGTCGGCATCCACGTCGCGCCGTCGATGATCGAGCGCGCGCGATCGACGCTGCCGGCGGAGCTGGCGAACCGCTGCACGTTCGTGCTCAACCAGGTCGCGGACCGCGGCTGCCTCGCCTCCGACGACTTCGACTTCATCTACAGCGGTCGCCGACGAGTCCGCGCCTGGATGGCGCGGGTTCGTCTACTTCATAAGCAAATAGCCCCGCCGATCGCTCCGATCTACAGCCGGGGCCGACCGACGAGCGCACGGTACAGGATCCCGTCGCTCAATGTGCGCGTCAGCGCAGCGGTAACCGCTCGGCGAGCGAGGTTACGGCGGTCGAGAGGAGGCCTGGGATGCTCGTTGAAGCGAAGGACGTAGAACGGCGACGACTCCTCGACGTGGAATCCCGCCGAGTGGAGCAGGCGCGAGTGCCCCGCAGCGTTCGCC
The DNA here is from genome assembly GCA_964194275.1 of uncultured Solirubrobacterales bacterium. Classification (GTDB taxonomy): domain Bacteria; phylum Actinomycetota; class Thermoleophilia; order Solirubrobacterales; family Solirubrobacteraceae; genus Palsa-465. The sequence continues at coordinate 1,992 of CAXMLR010000047.1, read as the reverse complement.
AGCCACCATTGGCAGTACTGCCCGCTTCCGTCGAGTCGGAACAGCGGTCGTCCCTTCCCCAACACGGTGGTCATGACCTCCAACTGCTCCGAGGAGACGAATACCCCACCGGGGCTTAGAATCCGACGGACCGCCTCGAGCGCTCGCACGGGATCGCGCAGATGGAGCAGCAACGAGCCGCAGAACACGACGTCGAAAGTCCCGAGTTCTGCCGGGTCGAGGTCGTAGATGTTCACCGTGCGCCAATCGACTTTCGAGCGCGTGAGCTCGGCGATCAACCTGAAGCCGGCGCCCTTCGGCAGGCCCTCCATTGCTACGTGGCGCTCTTCAAGGGCACCCGGCACGTCCGGACGTGCATCGGGGGGCCAATCCCACAATGCGTGGTCCTCGATGTCGGTGGCAACGACCTCCGCCGCTCCACGACGCTCGAACTCGAAGGCGAAGAAGCCATCGAACGTGCCGATGTCAAGGCACCGCTTGCCGGCGACGTCGGGAATCGGGATCCGCGGCAGCGCGGCGCGAAGGTCGAACCACCCCGCCGTCGTCACCCCGGGCGCGACGTCGATCGTGTGGTACCAGAATGGGTGCGCAACGACGCGCTCCATCGCTTCGCGACCTGCGTCGAGCATCGGTAGCACCATCGGCGCGGCACTATAGCTTCGACGCACGGCAGCGCGCCGCGCCGTGACTTCGGATGTGATGTTGGCCGATTGTCCCGCGCGCTGGCAAAACGCTTCGGCTCCGTGACGGGAGTCGACATCTCCGCGCCAACCGGGGTTCCGGTTGGTGGCTCACGCCTTATCCTGACCCGAGTGCGGATCGCGCTGACCCACGCATACTGCTGGCCCGAGGTCAGGCGCGGCGCCGAGCGCTTCATCCAGGAACTGGGCGCAGCGCTGCACCGCCGCGGCCACGAGGTGACAATCCTCTCCGCCGCTTGGAATCCGGAGCGCAGCGAGCTCGACGGCGTCGAGACGATTCGGTTGCAACGCGCCAAGGCCGACAACTGGCGACACGAGGCCGATTTTGGCCGACGCCTGCTCCCCCACCTGATCTCCGGCCGGTTCGACGCGGTCCACTCGATGGGTCGCTTCGACGCGGTCGCTTCGATCATGGCGTCGCGTTTTCGCAGGTCGAGACGGACGGTGTTCACCGACCTCGGGGTGCCGATCCGCGCCTGGTGGGAGGCCCAGTCGCGCTGGGTCGGCTACGCTGCGCTCACAGTGGTGAGGCAGATCGATGTTTACAGCTGCATGTCCCAGTACGCGCTCGACTACCTCGCTCCGGAGTACGGCCGCACCGATGGTGTCGTCGTTCCCGGCGGCGTGAGCCTCGCCTCGTTCGTGCCGGCGGCGAGCCGGTCCGAGCACCCCACGATCCTGATGTCGGGGGCGTTTGAGGAGCCCAGCAAGGCACTGCCGGTGCTGCTGAACGCGCTCCCGCTGGTCGCCGACGCGGAGCCGCAGGTAAGGCTGCAGCTGAGCGGTCCCGGCGACGCGAGCGAGATCCTCGCGGCGGCTCCGGCCGCGGCGCGTGAGCTTACGGACATCCTCGGTGTCGGCGAGGCGGAGCGACAGCACGAGCGTTACGGAACCGCCTGGGTCACGTGCCTCGCCACGCGGTCCGACTCGTTCGGGATGGTTTGCGTGGAATCGCTGGCGTGCGGGACTCCGATCGTCGTGACGACCAGCGGCGCCCCGAAGGAGCTCGCGACGCCCGGCTTGACCGGTGAGCTGTGCGAGCCCGACGACCCTCGGTCGCTGGCCGATGCCATGCTTCGATGCTTCAAGCTCTCCCGCGACCCCCGCACGGTCGAGGCCTGCCGGGCCCGCGCCGCGCCGTTCGATTGGGACGAGGGTTTGGCGCCGCTGGCCGAGCGCCTGTACGACGGGCGATGACGATCCCCGGCCGCACCGTGCTCGTCGTCGCGGCGATCGCGTGCCTGTGTGTGTCTTCGCTCCCGGCCCCGCCGATGGCGGCAAGCGCCCGTGT
>CAXMLR010000046.1:0-3138 GCA_964194275.1 uncultured Solirubrobacterales bacterium | reverse complement strand
CTTCTTGACCTTGCCGAGAAAGATGTCAGCGATCGTCTTGCCGTCGAGCTTCAGACCGCTCTTGACACCAGACAGGTTGTAGGACAGCGTGATCGCCCCGAAGGCGATCGGGAACTGGGCCACGGGCCCCTTGCCGGCCTTGATCTCCTCCGGCTTCTCTGCGGGGTCGCTCCCAGCGAAATCGACGGTTGCGCCCTGAAGGCCAGCGATCCCGGCGCCGGAGCCGATGGCGTTGTAGTTGAGGGTCAGCCCCTGGGAAGAGAGGTTCTGGCCCCACTGGTTGTAGAACGGAGCAGCCAGCGTCGAGCCGGCGCCGTTGATCGTGGCCGAGCCGCCCGAGCCGCCGGAGCTCGTCGCACTTGAACTGCTGCTCGACCCCCCGCCGGTGCTCGAGCTGGAGCTGGAACCGCACGCGGCGATTGCCAGCGATGCGGCCAGCGCGAGCGCGACCGCAGACATGCGACGTGAAATCAAAGTCATCTCCTTCATTTGTGTACAACGGAGTGTCTGGGCCAGCGACACTCAAGGTGTTAATCAGTTGTGAACCGATCGTTGGGGTGCTGTGTTGGCTCAGCAGCCAACCGGTAGCCGAAGCCGAAATGCGTGTGAATGAAGCGCCAGCTCGGAAGCGCCGCCTCGAGGCTTGCCCGGAGCTTGCGGACATAGACGTCCACCGAGCGCTCTCCGCGTCGCCGGTCACGGCCCCAGGCGAGACTGAACAGCTCATCGCGCGCCATGATCCTGTCCGCCCGGCGGGCGAGCTCGGTCAGCGTGACCGGGCGCTCGAGCCGACCCCGACCTAACCGGGCGCCGGTTAGCTGCTCAGCGCCGCGTGCAGCTCCGCTTTGACGTCCCCCGTCCGGACGTTGGCCGCCGGCGCGACGCGGCCGCCGTCGTGCTCGGGAGCGAAGCGGTACCCGACCCCGAAGTGGGTGTGGATGTAGCTCCACTCCGGAGACGCGGCGCGCAGCTTCTGGCGGAGCTTGCGGACGAACACGTCGACCGAACGGTCGCCGTGCGCCATCGCGTAGCCCCATACGCGCTCGTAGATCTCCTCGCGGCGCAGCACGCGATCTGACTGGGTGAGGAGGTACAGGATCTCGAATTCCCGGGCGGTGAGCTCGAGACTCACCGCAGATGCATACGCCTGGTAGAGGTCGGGACGGACCGTGATCTCGCCCACCGTCGCCGCCCCGCTGATCGAGGGCATGTCGTTGCGCCGGTGGCGGCGGATCGCCGCCTCGATCACGCAGATCAACTCCTCGGCGTGGCAGGGCTTGGTCATCCAGGCGTCGGCGCCGATCCGCAGTCCGCGTACCCGCTGGGCGACCGAGGACTGACCCGTGCAGACGATCAGCGCCAGGCCCGGGAGCCGCGAGCACACGCGCTCGAGGTAATCCCAGCTTCCGGGGCCCAGCACCGCGACGTCAACCACCAGCGCGTTCAGCCGCATCGCCACCAAGGCATCGACGGTGACGGCGCTGGACACAGCGCGCAGGTCCCACCCGAGCGTCTCGAGTCGGTTGGAAAGAACCTGCATGAACCCCGTATCGCGATCGATGACCGCCAGCCGGAGCCGGTTGTGCGAGCGCTGCGGAGCTGCCTGGAGCCCCGTCTGCACGTCGCTCCCATGCGGCGACATAGCGACGCACTCTAATGCAAGGTATGCGCGGAACGGCGCTTACGATGGCTCTGGTAACAGGTTTTTTACATGCAAACAGCGGGGATTGAAGATATGCGCTGTAACCTCCCGCGCTGTGCGGGTCCGGTCACGTGGCCGGGCTGGCCATCGCGCTGACGACCGAGCGCTCGTCTGGTTCGGAGATACGCGCTCAGCTGGTGCGACCCAGCGCTGGATGCTCGCCGTGATGGCTACCTTCACTCTCTCGGCCTGTGGCTGCTGTCGGCGGTACCACAAGGCGCGCGCACCGGGAAGGCAAGCCGCCTCGTCGGCATCCTTGGAGCAATGACCCTCACTCAGCCCCCACGCCACGCCACCTCGTTGCTGGCCTTGATCGCCGGCCTGACCCTCTCGGCCTGCGGCACTTCGAGCAGCCCGTCCACGTCGGTGGCGACCCCCAGTGCAGCAGCGACGAGCGCCGCCAGCGCCGCGCCGGCGCCGGCCGTGGCCGAGCTCGGGCGGGCCGAGCAGCCCCGAGCCGAACAGTTCCCCGCTGCCACGGGCAAGACGCTACAACAGCTTGCCTCAGGCGTTCGCCAGGGTGCCCAGCTCGGCGCCGCCACCGGCACGTTCACCACCGGGACCCAGCGCTTTGCGTTTGCCCTGAACACGAATACCGGGGCCTTCGTCTACGCCCCGACGGCGGTCTACATCGCCCGCGGCCCCAACCGCCCAGCCCAGGGGCCGTATCTAGCCCCGGCCGATCCGCTGGCTGTGCCGGCCGTCTACCGAAGCCGGCAGAACGCGGGCCCAGGCGGAATTCAGGCGATCTACGCGGCTGAGGTGAAGCTGCCGGCAACCGGCACGTACACCGTCTTGGCGCTGACGCGGACGAGCGCAGGACTGATCGGCGCCCCAGGCGAGATCGCCGTGGCAGCGTCCTCGCCGATTCCCGACGTCGGCCAGAAGCCTCCCGCGATCGCGACCGACACGCCGGCCTCGACGCAGGGGAACTTGGCCTTGCTCACGACCCGGGTGCCGCCCGACGACATGCACAAAGTCTCGTTCAAAGATGTGCTCGGCAAGCGGCCGGTGATGCTCTTGTTCTCGACCCCCCAGCTGTGCATCTCCCGTGTGTGCGGACCGGTGACCGACGTCGCCGCGGCCCTCGAGGCCCGGTTCGGCAAGCGAATCGCCTTCATCCACGAGGAGGTCTATGCGAACAACCAACCGAATCACGGTCTGCGCCCGCAGCTGAAGGCCTTTCACCTGCAGACCGAGCCCTGGCTGTTCACGATCGACCGTCGCGGACGCATCGCTGCGCGGCTCGAGGGCTCGTTCGGCGTGCGCGCCTTCACCGCGGCTCTCCAGGCGGCCCTGCGATGATCCGTGCCCGGCTGAGCTGGATCCTCGCGGGGTCGTGTGCGGGCACCGCGCTCGCTGGGTGTGGCGCCAGTTCGAGTGGCGGCGCCGTCACCGCCCCAGCCGTCGCTCCGGCCCGGACTCTTCACCCTGTC
>CAXMLR010000045.1:0-3158 GCA_964194275.1 uncultured Solirubrobacterales bacterium | reverse complement strand
CGCCCGCGGGCGCCGCCGGCAAGCGTCAGCTCGACCTCTACGGTCGGATTACCGCGGCTGTCGAGGATCTGCCGGGCGTGAACGTGCTCGATCTGGCTCATGGGTGAGGATCTCCTTCGATCAGTCGCGCGCGTGCGTAGAAAAAGAGCTGCTCGTCGGGAGCGAGATCGTTCCAGCTTCGGCCTTCGGATGCGGCCAGCTCGGTGGCCGTGCTGACCCGGTCCCGGAACCGGCCGGCGGCCGCACGCAGCGCCAGTTCAGGATCAACCTTCATCTTCCGCGCGGTGTTGACCGCCGCGAACAGGACGTCGCCGAGCTCGTGAAAGCGCTGCTCATCGGTCGCGGCACCCTCCAGCTCGTCGAGCTCGTCTCTGAGCGCATGCAACGCGACCTCGGTCCCGGCGGAGTCAAACCCGCTCGAGGCAGCGCGCCGCTGAACCTTGCGCGCGTAGAGCGGCCCGGGCAGGTTCTCCGGGACCTCGCCGAAGATCCCGGGCTCGCGGCCCTTCTCGCCCTGCTTGATTTGATCCCAGTTCCGCAGGACCTCCTGGGCCGTGCTCGCCTCGGTTTCCCCGAACACGTGGGGATGGCGGCGGATCAGCTTCTGCCTGCAGTGCTCGGCCACCTGAGCGAGATCGCCCACGCCGCGCTCTTCCAGCAACAGAGCCAGGAAGTGGACCTGAAACAGCACGTCTCCGAGCTCATCGAGCAGCTTCCCGTCATCGCCGCGGTGGGCAGCGTCGGCGAGCTCGTAGGCCTCCTCAACGGTGTGAGGGACGATCGAGCGCTCGTCCTGCTCGCGGTCCCACGGGCACTCACGGCGCAGTCGCCTGGTAATCGCATCGAGGCGCACGAGGGCGTCGACCGTCGCCGGAACGTCTGTCTGACCGGCGCGGCCGTCCTCCGGTACGCCGGAGCTCACTGCGGCTACTTCGTGGTCGTGGTGGCGGGCGGCGGGGGGGTCGGCGTCGGCGGGGGGGTCGGCGTCGGCGACGGCGTGCTGCTTGCCTGCGGGGCCTTGTAGCCGCTGCAGTCAGCCATCGCGTAGGCCGATCGGCACTTGGTCTTAGACAGCCAGTCCTTCCTGGCCTGGCTGTCGACCGCGGTCTGGGCGCCCTGCTGGGACTGACTCTGGAGGATCTGCGTGATCAGCGTCGTCGCCTGCGCCAGCGTCTGCTGGGTCGAGCGCTTGATCTTCACAACCTCGAACACGTAGTAACCGAAGGTGCCATGAATCGGACCGAGCACCTTGTTCAGCGGCGCGGAGAAGGCGGCGCTGTCGAGCGCCTGCTCCTGCTGTCCCTTGGTGACAGCCGAGAGGAGACCGCCGCTGGACTTGGTGGAGGCGTCGACCGAATACTTCTTGGCCACGACCTGCCAGCTCTGGTGGGCCAGGGCGGCCTTGGCCGCGGCGGCCTGCTTGGGGCTGTTGGTCCGCACCACCCGCAGGTCACGGGACTCAGGCGTCCCGAACTGCGAGGTGTGGCTGCTGTAGTAGGCCTGGATCTGCGCCGGCGTAACCGTGGTCGGATGCTTGGCTACGAGCTTCTTGTAGATCTGGTTGACGCGGACGCGGAAGAGGATGTCCGCCAGCGTCTGGCCGGTCTGGGCGAGGAAGCTCTGGAACCCGCTCTCGGTTGGGAACTGGGCCTTCTTGGCGGTCTGGAAGGCCTGCTGCACCTGCGTGTCACTGACCGTGATGTGCTGCTTTGCCGCCTCGGCCTGGTACCAGGAGGCCTTGATCAGGAAGTCGAGCACCTGACCGCCGAGCGATTTGAAGAGTCGTCCGCAGTCCGTCTTCAGCTGCTTGTCGGTCGTCTTGGCCAGCGACGGGATCTGCTTGCGGACCTGAGCGATGCAGTGGTTGAAGTCCGGCGGATCGTTGGGCACGATCACCGGCGCGCCGGGACTCCGCGACGCGTTTCCCTTGGCCGCGACGTACATCCAGTGGTTGAACGCCTGCGTCGACACCGGGTTGCCGGCCACGTCCGCAACCGAGTCGCCGGACACGCCGCTTCCACAGGCCGAGAGGCCCGCCGCGAGCACAAAAAAGGCGCACAGCGCCAGGATGGACCTCAAAGACTTCATCGACTCGGCGTGATGGTAGCGAGCGCGGTTGGTTGGCGTGGTCGGGGTGGTGCGGGCGGGTACGCCCGGTTTAAGCAGCGCGCGGTTGGCCGCTCGGGATCTGCTCCGTTCCCGCCCTCCGCACGCGGGCGGGAACGATACCGATCGCTTCCTGACCACGAGGATCGGACTGCCCGCGCGCACCGCCGTCAACACGTCACTCGTCCCCGCCGGGGGATCCGCCCCTCCAGGTCCTCGACGCGGGACCGTGCGAACCGCTACGCGGCTTCCCGCGTCACGGCCAGGAGCACATCTGCCGCCCGGACGACAGCCGGGAACCGCTCGGCTGGGTCGTCGGGAACACGCAGCGACAGCTGAGACTTGCCGGATTCGTACAGCGCCTCGGGAATCTCGGCGCGGAACCGCTTGGCCCGCGCGGAGTCGAGTTCGATCGGCGTGACGGCGAAGCGCCCACCGCGGAACGTGACCGTCCGCGCGCCGGCCTGGCCCAGCTTGATCCGCGCTTGCTGGAGCGAGATCAGGTTGACCAGCGGGTCCGGCAGCTCGCCGAAGCGGTCTTCGAGCTCCTCGCGCAGCAGCATCAGGTCGGCGACCTCACGCGAGCCGGCGATCCGGCGGTGCACGTCGACCTTGGCCTGCTCATAGGGGATGTATTCCGACGGGATGTAGGCGTCGACGTTGACGTCGAGCCGGACCGGCTCCCAGTCGTGGTCCCCCCCGTCCGCGCCGTCCGCCGCCTCAACCGCCTCGTCGAGCATCTGCATGTACAGCTCGAAGCCGAGCGCTGCGACGTGTCCGGACTGCTCATCGCCGAGCAGGTTGCCGGCTCCGCGGATCTCGAGGTCGCGCATGGCGATCTTGAAGCCCGCGCCGAGCTCGGTGTAGTCGGACAGGGCCGACAGCCGCTGCGCCGCGTCCGCGGTCAGCGCGGCCGCGCTCGGATACAGCAGATACGCATACGCGCGCTCGCGAGAGCGTCCGACGCGGCCGCGGATCTGGTAGAGCTGGGCCAGGCCGAACACGTCCGAGCGTTCGACGACCAACGTGTTCGCCTGGGGGATGTCGATCCC
>CAXMLR010000044.1:0-2962 GCA_964194275.1 uncultured Solirubrobacterales bacterium | reverse complement strand
GAGGCGTTCGAGCGCGACCGGCGCGAGGACACCCTACGGCTGGCCCACATCGGCGTACTCAGACCGACCCAGCGACCCTACGACAATGCTGAGCGAGCCCGCTTCGGCATCAGATCGGTGATCGAGCCCTCGGCCAGTTCAGCCGCGAAACCGACGGTCTCCGAAAGCGTGGGATGAGGGTGGATCGTCTTTGCGATGTCCTCCGCGTTTGCCCCCAACTCAAAAGCGAGCACCGTCTCGGCGATCACGTCACCGGCGTTGACCCCGACGATCCCGGCGCCCAGCACATGTCGCGTCCCGGGCTCCATCAGAAGCTTCGTGAACCCGTCCTCGCGTCCGAGTCCGAGCGCGCGGCCTGAGGCGGCCCAGGGAAAGACCGCCTTCTCATACTCCACCCCCTGCTCGCCGGCGGCGATCTCGGTCAGCCCCATCCAGGCCACCTCGGGATCCGTGTAGGCGACGGAGGGGACTGTCCGCGCGTCGCACGAGGCGCCCGGAACTCCGGCGATCACCTCGGCAGCAGTCACGCCCTCATGCGTGGCCTTGTGGGCCAGCATCGGGCCGCCGGAGACGTCCCCGATCGCGTAGATCCAGGGCACGTTGGTACGCATCTGCCGATCGACGTTGATGAACCCGTTGGATTCCACGGTGACGCCGGCGGCGCCGGCGTCAATCGCACCGCCGTTCGGCCTGCGGCCCACCGCGACCAGCACCTGGTCGAACAGCTCGCTCTCGGCGCCGGATAGCGTCACCGCCAAGCCATCCTCGCGCGCCTCCACCGAGTTCACCTCAACTCCGACGTGAACCGCCTCGTAGCGACCGGTGATGCGCTTCTGCAGTGGCTTCACAAGATCCGGATCGCAGCCGGGGATCAGTTGCTGCAGCAGCTCCACCACCGTCACGCGCGCGCCGAGCGCGTCATACACCGTGGCCATCTCGAGGCCGATGATCCCGCCGCCGATGACCAGCAGGCGCGCGGGGATCTCCGACGGCGACAGGGCAGCCGTCGAGTCCACCACACGCCGGTCCTCGGGCAAAAACGGCAGCGACGCGGCTTGCGAGCCGACCGCGATGATGCAGTTCTTAAAGCGGATCTCGCGCTCGCCGGCCTGAAGTGAATGGGGGCCGGAGAACCGGGCGAGGCCGTGGACGACCTCGACCTTGCGCTGGCGGGCCAGTCCGACGAGGCCGCCGGTCAGCTTGTCGACCACGGATTGCTTCCAGGACAGCAGGGCGGGCAGGTCGATCTTCGGCTCGCCGAAGCGCAAGCCGTGTTCGGCCATCTCCTGGACCTCGGCCAGGACGCGGGCAGCGTGCAACAACGCCTTGGAGGGAATGCAGCCCACGTTCAGGCACACCCCGCCCAGACTCTCGTGGCGCTCGACGAGGATCACCCGCAAGCCGAGGTCGGCGGCGCGGAATGCGGCCGCGTAGCCGCCCGGGCCGGAGCCGATGACCACGACGTCGCAGTCACGCATCCCGCCCTCTTCCGAAGACAAGGAGGATGGGGGCCGCGCGGGCTCCCGGGACAGTGCGTCCGATGGCGCTTGAGCCTCGGCCGACCCGTTCTCGTGCTGCTCGAGCACCAGCAGCACGCTGCCCTCCGACACCCGGTCGCCGACGCTGACGCGAACCTGCGCCACCTCGCCGGCAAACGGGGCCGGCACGTCCATCGTCGCCTTCTCGGACTCCAGCGTGACCAGCGGGTCCTCGGCGGCAACCTCGTCCCCAGGCGAGACGTGAACTTCGATCACCGGGACGTCGCTGAAGTCGCCGATGTCCGGGACCGGAACCTCGACCGTGCTCACAGCAGGGCCCGGCGCAGGTCCGAGAGCACGCGCACCAGATGGACGACGAATCGGGCCGCCGCCGCGCCGTCGAGGACGCGGTGGTCGTAGGACAGGGACAGAGGCAACATCAGCCGAGGCGCGAACTCGCTGCCGTTCCAGACCGGCTTGATCGCGGCTCGGGTCGCGCCCAGGATCGCCACCTCGGGCGCATTGACGATGGGGGTGAAGGACGTGCCGCCGATCCCGCCCAGCGAGGAGATCGAGAACGTGCCTCCATTCATATCCCCGGGCGCGAGCTTGCCCTCGCGGGCCTTAGCCGACAGTCGCCTCAGCTCGGCGGCCAGCGACAGCAGGCTGAGACGATCGGCGTGGTGGATCACCGGCACCACCAGACCGGACGGAGTGTCGGCCGCGAAACCGATGTTGTAGTAGCGCTTCACTACCAGCTGCTCGCCGTCGAGCGACGAGTTGAACTCCGGAAACTCCTTCAGCGTCGCGACACTCGCCGCGACCAGAAACGAGAGCATCGTCACCTTCACATCCTGCTCGGCGTTCAGCAGCTTGCGCCAAGCCTCGAGCTCGGTGATGTCGGCCTCGTCGTTGTGGGTGACGTGCGGGATCATCACCCAGTTGCGAGCCAGATTAGGGGCCGAGATCTTCTGGATCCGCGTGCGCGGGACGCGCTCCACCGGGCCGAACTTCTCGAAGTTGACCGACGGCCAGGGCGCCAGCTGCAGACCCAACCCGGGGCCGGCCGCCGCAGGCGAGCCCGGCCCATTTTCGCCAGAACCTTCGACGTCGTCGCGGGTGATCCGGCCTCCTCGTCCCGAACCGGTCACGCCCGAGAGGTCGAGTCCTTGCTCGCGGGCCAGGCGCCGGGCCGAGGGGCTGGCGTAAATGGGTTCCGAACTCTCGGTGGCCGGTGGGGGAGGCGGCGAAACCTCCGGCGGCTCCGCTGCCAGCGCTCCGCCGACCGCATCCGGCGCCGCGGCCTCGGTGGGCGCCCCGTCGGAGGCGACCGCCGAGGCCTTGGCGCTCGAGGACGTTCCGTCGGCGGGGACCATGGTCAGCAGCAGCATGCCCTGGGAGACTCGGTCGCCCACCTTCACTGCTACTTCCTGAACGACTCCGCTGAACGGCGCCGGCACGTCCATCGTCGCCTTGTCGGACTC
>CAXMLR010000043.1:0-7615 GCA_964194275.1 uncultured Solirubrobacterales bacterium | reverse complement strand
GTGCCGAAGATCTCCGTGATCGTGCGCAAGGCGTATGGGGCCGGGCTGTACGCAATGGCAGGCCCGGCGTTCGATCCCGACTGCTGCCTGGCGCTGCCGAGCGCGTCGATCGCGGTGATGGGGCCGCAGGCCGCGGTCAACGCCGTTTACTTCAACCAGCTCCAGGCGATCGACGATCCGCAGGAGCGGGCCGAGATGATCGAGAAGCTGCGGCGCGAGTACGCCGAGAACATCGATGTCCTGCACCTTGCCTCGGAGCTCGTGGTCGACGCGGTGGTCCAGCCTGAGGATCTGCGCAACGAGCTGACCAAGCGTTTTGCCCTGGCGGCCGGAAAGCAGCGTGCTTGGCCGGCCAAGCGCAACCCGGTCACGCCCGTGTAGTCGCCGCCCGCCGTCCGAGATGGGCGTCGACCGCGTCGACCAGCAGCAGCCCGAATTCAACCGCCCGGTCGATGCTCGTCGGATCGATCCGGTCGAGCGTGTCAATAGGGGCGTGCGAACGCGCGGGGAAGCCGTGCTGGTCGAGCAGGCCTATGGCGAGCGCGGGGAGTCGCCCGGCGGCCGGAAGGGCCGGCGAGCCGCCCCGCGATCGGACCGGACGGGCGTCAAGGTGGGGCGTGCCGGCGGCGACGGTCGCGGCGAGAGCACGCAGCGCAGCGAAGTAGCGACGCGGAACGAGCTGTCCGTCGCTGATCCACCATCGGGGAGACCCCGAGGTACACGAGGAGATGCCGAGGACCACCGCGTTCGAGGGGCCGAGCTCTCGTCTGCGAGCGCGCAGGTAGCGCCGCAGCCCGATCGCGCCGCCGTCACCGGCGCCCTGTAGGACCAGCTCGATGGCAGCATGACGCGGGGGTCCTGAAGCCAGGGCCCGGGCTATCCCCACCGCAGCGGCGACGCCGCTGCCGTTGTCGCCGGCCGCGGGACCGAAGTTGGCCGTGGCCTGGTCGAGCAGCAGCGCCAACGCCAACACGAGCACCACGGTGGGGACCAGCTGGGCCAACCCTACGCCGGTCCCCTTGCTGCCTTCCAGGCGCGCCACCGCTGTCCCCTCGAGGCAGAACAGCGTGATGGCCAACCAGCCGAGCCATCCTGGGAGCAGCCCACCGGTCAGTTGACGAAGTCGCGCCGCGGTGCTCCGGAGCGAAGGGCGGAACATGAGGCCGGTCCGGCCCGCGTCGAGGTTGGCCGTGAGGATCAAACGAACCGGGGAGTTCGCCTCAGCGGCGGCGGGCGCGAGGATCACGTTCTGACTCGCACGCTCGGGAGTGAGCCGGCGACCGGGCGAAGCTCCGAGCGTGGCGTCGGCGACCAGCGACAGCAACGCGACCAGGATCAGGCCTCCACCGACCCGCGGCGAGTCGACCGAGACGAGGCTGCCCGCTAGGGCGAGGAGGACGTGCCACGAGTGCGCAAGCGCCCAGTTGGGGCGACACCAGAACGTTTCGAGGCGAGCCCGTCGGTCCGCCAGCGCCAACTCGTTGGCCAGCCACGTCGCCGCGCGGCGCTCGGCGTCGGTTCCCGCCCCGCGCCCGGAGAACGAGGAGAGGCCGGAGAGGATCTGGACTACGCCCATGCCGCGGGCATGATCGCAAGGCGGCCGGTGGGGAGCACCCGGTAAAACCCAGTCGGTGACGATTCCCGAACCGCAGCAGCTACTGGAGATAGCCGAGGAGGCGGCCCGAACCGCCGCCGCGGAGCTCCTGACCCGGTTCAGCGGACGCGCCGCCGGCGTACGGTCCAAGAGCACCCCCACCGACCTCGTCTCGGATGCCGACCTGGCCGCCGAGTCGGCTATCCGTGGGTTTATCGGTCGTCAGCGCCCGGATGACGTGATCATCGGGGAGGAGGGGGGGGAGACAGGTGCGGGCGAGCTGCGGTGGGTAGTCGACCCGCTCGACGGCACGGTCAACTTCCTGTTCGGGATTCCTCAGTTCGCCGTGAGCATCGCCTGCGCGAACTCGTCGGAAACGCTCGCCGGTGTCGTGCTCGACCCGATCCGCGATGAGTGCTTCACCGCCATTCAAGGTGGGCCTGCGGAGATGAACGGCCGTCGGATCACCGCCTCCGCGCGAGCGGAGCTCGCTACAGCGATGGTGGCCACCGGGTTCGGCTACGACGCCTCGGTACGCGAGCGTCAGGCCGCCGTCCTCGCGCGGGTACTGCCGCAGGTGCGGGACATCCGCCGCGGCGGCGCCGCCGCGCTTGACCTGGCGTGGAGTGCGTGCGGGCGCTACGACGCATACTACGAGCGGGGGCTGCACGATTGGGACCTGGCCGCGGGCGCGTTGATCGCCCAGCGGGCTGGGCTGGTGCTCCGCAGCCTCCCCGAAAGCGGCGCTGATGCTTGGGGCGTGGTGGTCGCCCCGCGAGCGCTGATCGATGAGCTCTACGAGCTCGTGAGCGCCGGCGACGAGTAGCGTTCCCCGGGCGGCGCGAGAAACTAGACTTCCCGGCGCGCGGCGGTGGTGGAACGGTAGACACGATGCCCTCAAAAGGCATTGTCCTTCGGGACGTGTGGGTTCGAATCCCACTCGCCGCATCGAGCGGGAGCGGGCGCGGTGGCGTCGACTAAGCCGTGGCCGGGGTGGGGGAGGACGGCGAGGACGGCTTGTGCCCGCGTTTGCGGGCCTCCTCCTCGGAAACCTCGACTTCGACGTTCCAGCCCTGGATGAACCCCTGCATCGAGAAGAAGATGAGCAGGACCTGGACCGGAGCGATCAGCAGCGTCACGAGACCGATGGTGTCCGGCCCCAACCCCTTGCCCCCGAAGATCGTGTGCGCTGCGGCGTAGCCGGCGTGATTACGGTCAAACCAGCTCGTCCCGGCCGCGCCGGTCCCGGCGATCACCGCCAAGATCAGCAGCAGGATGGCGAGCGCCGCGGCGAGCGGGAGCAGTCCCCGGTTCCACCGCGCGATATAGAAGGCGGCCAGCACGTACACCAACGCCCAGGCGATGTTGACCGGCTTCAGCCCCTGAAGCTTGCTCCACGCGGCCAACGTCACGATCAGCATCAGTACGACCGACACCAACAGCAGCAAAACCACGATCGCCTTGGTCGCCTTGCTCGCGGCTTTGCCACGGTTCGGGTAGATGACGACGTAGCCGGGCCGCAGGTTCCGTACGGGAGGCACGTAGCGGACCATACAATCTGACGCGGCCGCGTGCAGCAGTTTCCGGGCGGGCGTGGCGGAATTGGTAGACGCGCCGGCTTTAGGTGCCGGTGGGCTTACGCTCGTGGGGGTTCGAGTCCCTCCGCCCGCACTGTGGATCAAGAGCTGCGTCTGCGGCCATATCGAGGTGCGGTCGGCGGCCGGAGCCCTACCGGGCCAAACCCGGTTTGGCGGGGGACGGAATGCCGGGCGCGATCGATAGCATCGCTGGCCCTAGAGGGGGAGTGAGTTAACGGCTATGCGCGCGGTCTCCAAAACCGTGAATCCGGGTTCGAATCCCGGCTCCCCCGTAGCGACGGCGAGCAGGTCGGCCGATCGGCTCGGCGCCACGAGCAGCGAGTCCACGTGATGAAATCCCACACCGTCTACCGCACCTTCCAGACCGAGGAGCGCCGCCAGTTCGTGCGGATCACCGAGGACGTGTCCGAGGCCGTCCGGGAGGCCGGGATCGGTGAGGGGATGGCGCTGGTGTGCGCGATGCACATCACCGCGGGCGTGTGGATCAACGACGACGAACCGGGGATCCAGGCCGACGCGCTGGAGTGGCTCGACAAGCTCGCGCCGCCGAGCTGGCAGGAGCCTGATGGCGAGGTGGCGCGTGAGCTGCGGCCGAACCCCGGCGACTACCGGCACCATCGCGGCGGGGAGGACAACGGCGACGCCCACTTGAAGAACCTGCTCGTCCATCACCAGGTGATAGTCCCCGTCACAAACGGGCAGCTCGATCTGGGGCCGTGGCAGCAGGTCTTCTACTGTGAATTCGATGGAGGGCGGCGCAAGCGGCTCATCATCAAGGTGCTGGGGGAGTAGGAGTGGGGGCCTCACGCGTGCTCGCCGACGGGGCGCTCGATGCAACGGTTGCGCTGGTCACCGGCGGCGGCACGAATCTCGGCAAAGCGGCAGCCCAGGAGCTGGCGGCCTGCGGTGCATCGGTGGTGATCGCCGGACGCCGCACGGAGATCCTGGAGGAGACTGCGAGCGAGATCGGCGAGACGTGCTCCTGGGTGGCCGGGGACATCCGCCAGCGCGAGGAGGCGGGACAGCTCATCCGCGCCGTGCTGGAGCGCCACGGGCGCCTCGACTTCCTGCTCAACAACGCCGGAGGTCAGTACTTTGTGCCCGCGGAGGGGATTACGACCAAAGGCTGGCGCGCGGTGCAGCGCCTCAACGTCGGCGGCACGCTGAACATGTGCGAGGCCGCATATGAGCTGGCGATGCGTGCCGCGAGGTCCGGGACGATCGTCAACGTGACCGTTTCCCCCCATCAGGGGATGCCGGCGATGGCCCACACCGGTACGGCTCGCGCCGAGGTCGAGGCGCTGACGCGTGAGCTGGCCGGGAGCTGGGCCGGCGATGGCATCTCGGTCGCGGCGGTCGCGATCGGCCGATTCGCCACCGAGTCCCTGCGCAAGTACCCCGCGGAGCTGTGGCGCCGGGCGGCCGAGTCGGTGCCGCTCCAGCGTCTCGGTGAGGTCGAGGAATACGGCTGGCTGGTGGCTCTGCTCGCGACCGAGCTGGGTCGCGCTTTCTCCGGCTCGGTGGTGACGATCGACGGAGCGCTCGACAACTGGACGGGAGCATGGCCGCCGCCCGATCTGACTCGTGAGGGCGAGGTCCCCACCGAGGAGCGCCAGGCGCGGCCGGCGTAGTTGCTGGTCCGCACCCCGGGTACCATCCCGCGTGCCCTGCGGGCGAAGTGTTGTGGTTGCACAGAAGCCTTCCAAGCTTCTAGGGCGGGTTCGATTCCCGTCGCCCGCTCCTAGTGGGCTGCTGCCAGCACGACTGGCAGCCACAGCCCTATCTCACGCTCGATGCTGCCGAGGTCGCTCCTCAGGCTGTGGTTCCCATTGACCGTGACGACGGCTCGTCGGGGCGCCTGCGGCGGCATGCCGAACGGGTCGGCGGACCCCTGAACGATCAGGATCGGCACCGGCACCGCCTCGAGCTCGCCCAAGCGGCTCGGACTGGAGGAGGTCGAGCCGCGCCGGCTGGGGGGCTGCAGCGGGAACGCGAGGCAGAGCACCCCGCGAGCCGCGAGGACCGCCGCGGTCCGGCACGCGACCCGCGCTCCGGACGAGCGGCCGCCGACGATCAGCGGCAGGCCCTTCAGCTCGCCGTCGTGGAGCCGCTGCACCACGGTGATCCAGGCCACGTCCAACTGACGCGCCGGCGCCGGTGAGCGGCGTCCGGCGACGCGGTAGGGCTGCTCGACCAACACCACTGCCAGCCCGGCAGCCAGGCCTGCCCGCTTGGCCGCCAGGAGGTCCGGTGCGCTCACGCCACCGCCGGCCCCATGCCCGAGCACCAGCGCCCCACGAGGATCGGGAACGTGCTCCACGCGAGCCCGGGCCGGTCCGTTTGGTGTCTCGTACGCGACGATCGTCATCGCGGCTTGGCGATCAGGCTAGGAGCGGGCGCGCGCGGTGGCCTTCGACCACTGCGCCTTGTGCGCGCGCTTGGTGGCCTGGTAATCCGCCAGGGCCTGCGGCGAGTCGACGTCGCCCAGCGTCGGATGCCACGGCACCAGGTCCTGCGCTGCAGCAACGTCGAAGCGTTTGGCGAGCACAGCCCCGAGGCTCTTCACCTTCATCTCGCCGAAGCCCGGCAGCCCTTCGAGATTGGAGCGGAGTGCCGGTGTATCCGTGGCGTCGGTCCAGACCCGCGCGGCCCGGCCCTCGTAGTGGTCGCGGATGTGTACGGCGAGGTCGTGGACGCGCTTGGCCATCGCGCCGGGAAAGCGGTGGATGGCCGGTCGCTCGCGGAACACCGGCCCGAGGTCGGTCGCAGCGACCACGTCCGCGTCCAGGGAGCCGATCCGCTCCCGTAGCGCGAGTGGACCGGAGAACGCCTTCTGGACAGTGACCTGCTGATCGAGCGCGAAGCCGATCAGCAGCGCCATCGGATCGCGAGCGATCAGCTCGTTTGCCACGTCGGACTCGGTGAAGAACAGGTGCTCGGGCACGTGCTCACGTATGGTGCCACGGCGCGCGATCAGGCGAGTCGCGCTGCGACTGGCGAGGGCCCCGGATCGCGACCAGCTAGGTCTCGACCAGATCCCGCATGCGTTGCTCTGGAGTGACGCCCGAGCCGAGACCAACGTGCGTGCGGTTTGACACAAGGGGGTTCGGGGTAGCACGGAGCTACGAATTCCTATCGGGGTTAGGAGAGGACTAGATGCTCGTACCACTCGTCGTACTTCTCGTTGTGCTCGCGGTCGTGGGCGGCGTCGCCGTACACCCGCTTCTGTTCCTGCTGGCGCTGCTCGCGGTGCTGGTCTTCTTCAGCGGCCGCGGCCGCTCCGTCGCTTAGCGGCGCTGGAGCGCGACGATGGCATTTGGACTGAGACGACCCGGCGCGCGCACCGCTCCGGGGGCGACCGCGGAAGATCCAGCCGTCGTGGAGGAAAATGGCCCCCGCCGGGTCGGGCGAGCCCGGGTCGCCACCGCGCGCGGCGCTTGGGCGGTCGGCTCGGTGATGCTCGCGCTCGCGCGCCTTGTGCGCCTGATCGTGGGCATCATCGTGCTCCTGATCGTGGTGGCGATCGTGCTTCGCGTGCTCGACGCCAACACGTCCAACACGATCGTGCGGGATGTCCACGACGCCGCCAAGGCGCTCGTGGGCCCGTTCGACAACCTGTTCGCGATCAGCAAGCCGAAGCTAGCCATCGCGGTCAACTGGGGCATCGCCGCCCTGGTGTATCTGTTCGTCGGGGGCCTGATCGCCCGGTTCATCGCCCGCGCGGCGCCGCGTGGCGTACACCCGGCCGAACCCGTGCTCTAAGTCATCTCAGGGTCGTCGGCGCTCGAACGGGCGCCGACGACGTCCCGTTCGCCGCTGCGTCCGAGACGCCCTGCCTTGACTTCAGCCCAAAACGGAGGACGGTGGGTGGACGCCAGGGGTGTGCCCGCGACCAGACCGGTCCTGAGGGCGACAGAAAGGGGCCCTGTCCCCAACTTCCACCTGAACCATCCGGCGCACCCGCGACTCTGATCATCCGCGACTCCAGGAGGGGGTGGCGAGCGCGGGACAATGGGCTTGTGCCCGAGTTCGATCAACCGCTCGACGAAGAGGACCTCGATCCGGATCCACAGCTCCAGTTCACGAGATGGTTCGACGAGGCTGGAAGTGCGGGCGAGCGAGCGCCTGAGGCGGCGGCAGTGGCGACCGCGGCGAACGACGGCGCGCCGTCGGTGCGGATGGTGCTCGTAAAACAGGCCGACGAGCGCGGGTTTGTCTTCTACTCGAACTACGAGAGCCGCAAGGGCCGAGAGCTGGAGGCGAATCCGCGCGCCGCCCTGTTGTTTTACTGGGATCTGCTGGGCCGGCAGGTCAGAATCGAAGGGCGCGTCCAGCGCACGAGCGCTGAGGAGACCGAGGCGTACGTGCGCAGCCGCCCGCGCGCAAGTCAACTGAGTGTTGAACGACACGCTGGGTGGTGATG
>CAXMLR010000042.1:0-3033 GCA_964194275.1 uncultured Solirubrobacterales bacterium | reverse complement strand
CGGCCGACAGACCGCCGTCGATCACCACTGCGCTGCCGGTCATGAACGCCGCGTCTTCAGAGGCCAGGTAGAGCACGAGCTTGGCGATCTCCTCAGGAGTCCCGAGCCGCCCCATCGGCTGGCGCTGAACGAGCTCCGCCCGCGACTCTCCCGCCCCTTCGATCAGCTGCTGCACCCAGGGTGAGTCGACCGTGCCGGGGCAGATGCAGTTGACGCGAACACGCTCGGCGACGTGGTCGAGCGCGAGCGCGCGAGTCAAGGCTATGACCGCGCCCTTGGAGGCGCAGTACGCGGCGCGGTTGCGCAGACCGATCATGCCGGCCACCGACGCCATGTTGATGACCGAGCCGCCGCCGCTCGCGGCCATCCGCGGAATTGCGTGCTTGCAGCACAGGAACACCCCACGAGCATTGACCGCGAAGACGTCATCCCAGGTCGTGACGTCCGTGTCCGCCGCCGTCGTCGTCGAGCCGATTCCGGCGATGTTGGCCAGCACGCCCGCCTGCGCACCGAAGCTCCGAGCCGCCAGGTCGAGCAGGTCTCGTACGGAGGCTTCGTCGCGCACGTCGACTGCGGCCGCCACAGCGTCGCCAGAGCTCGCCGCGACGGTCTGCGCCGCGGCGCCCAGATCGATGTCGCCGGCCACCACCTGGCTGCCCTGTTCGGCGAGCAGCGCAGCGGTTGCGCGGCCGATGCCCGACCCGGCGCCGGTGACCACTGCGACGGTTCCCGCCAGGGCCGACAAGGCTCAGATGACCCCATAGGTGCGAAACGCGTCCCAGACCGGCATTCCCTCAGCGAGCTTCGAGCGCACCAGATCCTCGCCGCTGACCTTTTCCTCCGCCAGGCTCAGGACCTCGTCGGCGATGTCCGCCGGAATTACGGCCACGCCGTCGTAGTCGGCCAGCACAAGGTCACCGGGGTTTACGTGCACCCCGCCGCACTCGACCGGTACGTCGACGGACTCGACATCCACCCGCCCGATCGAGTCATAGGCGCTGATCCCCGTCACGAACGTCGGGAACTCCATCTCGATCAGGGCAAGTGCGTCTCGGGTGTAGGCATCGGCCACGATCCCGCGGGCGCCCCGGTAACGCGCGGCCGTTGCCAACAGCTCGCCCCAGTACGAGCCGGCGATCGTCGACACCACGATCACATCGCCCTCGGTCAGCGCATCCACGGCCTGCAGCTCTCCGCGGTACCAGTCATCTTTGTTTGCCGGCGGCGCGTCGACAGTGATCGCGCGGACAGGTCTCGCGAACCCGGCCAGCTTGGCTGATGGGTACAGCGGCCGGATGTTCGGCCGCATGACGTTGCCGCGCACGTCGAGCTGGTCAAGGCAGTCGGAGACGACCGCGACGTAGAGCTTCCGCAGGCGGTCGACCTGCGCAAGGTCACGGCTGCCGTCGCTCACTGCGCCCATCCTGCCCTCCTCGATGTTGCTTGATGCAGGCGACGACAGCCTATATGATAAGTCGCTAGGTCTGCAAGTAGCTGAGTATCTGACTGGTATGGTGGCAGGGAACTCATGGCGACGCTGGAAGTAGCAGCGACTGGGGCGGTCGACCTGACCCAGCGCCGGCTGGGAGAGCAGGTTGCCGCGCTGCTCGCAGCCGACATCGTCGGCGCCCGGATCAAACCTTCCGATGAATTCCCCTCTGCGGAAGCGATCGGCCAGCGGTTCGGCGTCAGCAGGACGGTTGCCCGTGAGACGATTCAGACGCTGTCGACGATCGGCCTCGTCCGGGTTCAGCAGGGGAAGCGGCCGGAGATCCTCCGGCCCGAGGAATGGGATGTCCTCAGCCCCCTGCTCCAGCAGGCCCTCCGCAGCGAGCGGCGGGCCGGCCCCGTGGTGTCAGAGCTCTATCAGGTTCGCCTCCTGCTCGAACCTGCAGCCGCCGCCTGGACCGCGGAGCGCGCGAGCATCCAGACGCACGCGACGATCGTCGCGCAGGCCCAGCAGATGAAGGAGCTGGCCGGCGAGGCGAACCTGGCCAGCTTCCTGGCCATGGACCGTGAGTTCCACAACGATGTCGCGCACGCCAGCGGCAACCGCGTACTCGCAGCCGTTCGCCGGGACATCTCGGCGGTGCTGGCGACGCTCTGGTCGCTGTCAGAGCTGGACCAGGCCGGAATGGAGCTGGCTGCTGCTCACCACGACGCCATCGCGCTCGCCATCGCGCGGCGGGACTCAGGCGCCGCGCGGCAGGCGATGGAGGACCATCTCATGTGGGCGTCGCGAGCCGATCTCGGCAGGCTCGATACGTCAGGCGGATAGCGATGGATGGCTCCCGACATGACGCTCCCCTGGACGGCAAGGTCGCCGTCGTCACGGGTGCGGGACGCGGCATCGGTCGTGCGATCACGCAGCGCCTAGCCCGCGACGGGGCGAGCGTCCTGTGCGCCGACATCGACGCGGAGCTCGTCTCGGAAACGGTCGATCAACTCCGGGGCGCCGGCCTGCGCGCCGAAGCCGAGGCCTGTGACGTCGCCTCGCCAGCCGACGTCGAGCGAGTGATGGCGGCGGCCGAGGAGCTCGGCGGACCCGATGTGATCGTGTGCAACGCTGCGACGGACTTCGTCGGCTCCGTCGAGAACACGTCGCCCGAGGACTGGAGCCGCGTGCTCTCGATCAACCTCACGGGCGTCTACCTCTGCGCGCGCGCAGCGATGCCTCGAATGCGCAAACTCGGGGGTGGCTCGATCGTCAACATCGCGTCGGTCAATGCCTTCTGGCTCGAACCTGACCTCGCTGCCTACTCAACCGCCAAGGGCGGCGTCATCTCCCTGACTCGCTCGATCGCCATTGACGCCGGCCGCGAGGGCATCCGCTGCAACTGCGTCTGCCCCGGATACATCGACACCGGCATGGCGCAGCGCTACTTCGACCTCCAAGCCGAGCCAGCCGACGCGCGGGCGCAAGCGGGGCGCATGCACGCGCTCGGGCGGATCGGGCAGCCCGAAGAGGTGGCAGCCGTCGTCGCCTTTCTGGCCAGCGACGAAGCGTCGTTCTGTACCTGTCTCTTATACACA
>CAXMLR010000041.1:0-9971 GCA_964194275.1 uncultured Solirubrobacterales bacterium | reverse complement strand
TGTGTATAAGAGACAGGCGTTCGAGTTCCAGTTGCCCCCGCCGAGCTTCTGCCGCGCGGGCCTCGGCGGCCTCCCGTGACTCGACGGCCGCGGCCAACCGTCCTTCGGCCAGGCGCTGCGCTTCTGCCCGTTCGGTCGTCCGCTTGCGGCTCTTGCGAAGCTGCTGTTCGGCTTGAGCACGCGCTCGCTCTTGAGCAAGGGCTTGCTGTTCGGCTTGGGCGGCGGCGGCACGGGTCTGCTCGAGCTCGGCTGCTGCGCGCGTGCGCTCCCCGGCTAGCTCCTGGCTGGTCTCGAGCAACCGCGCCTCCGCGTGCGCGAGCGCCACGTCACGGTGCACGATCGACGCATCGCGGGCGGCCAGCGCCCGATCGAGGTCCGCCAGCGCGCCCGACTCCCGCTCGAGCTGCCCGCGCAGCTGGGCCTGGAGCTCGACCGCGGCGCGTTGCTGCGCTTCGAGCTCCGCCCGCCGCTGTCGCTCGGCGTTGAGCCTGCGTTCCAGCTCCGTCACGGCGAGGCGTCGAGCTTCGGCCCGTCGTTCGGCCTCGTTGCGAAGACGACGCTCCTCCAGGAGCGCGTCCATGTTGGCCTTGGGGGTCGGCGCGCGCGAGGGCGGCGGCGAAGGCGACTCGCGCCCCGGGCCCCGCCGTCGGGGCCGCGGCGACGGAAGCTCGATCGAGGAGCCGTCCCCGAACTCGAGTGAAAACCTGGGACGCCTCTGCAGCAACTCCGACGCGACTGGGTACGCAGCTCGCAACACGCCTGACGGATCCGCCGGCGCCGGCAGCGGCGAGACGCGGCGAAGCCTATGGCCGTCGTCGACTATGAGCGTCGACGGGACACCGGAGCCGGTTGACCCGGAGATGCGCGCGGCGATCCTCAGCAGCGCCGTACCCGGAGCTGCCTCGATCTGCTCGAACTCCTCGAGCTCAACGGAGGATGAGGAGTCGATCACGTCGCGCGCGATTCTGGGTCTGTTATATCTGTCGCGCCCATGAGCCCGCCTGTGAATCCCGCCCGCCTGCCGAGCCGATGAAACTCCTCGTCACTGGCGGCGCAGGCTACATCGGCTCCATCGTCGCACACCTGCTTGTGCAAGAAGCGCACGAGATCGTGATCCTCGACAGTCTCGAGCGTGGGCACCGCGAGGCCGTTCCGACGCACGCTCGGCTCGTCGTCGCGGATCTGACTGATGCCGAGGCGGTAAATGCCGTGCTTGCAGAGGGATTTGACGGCGTGTTGCACTTTGCGGCGCTCGCGTTGGTGAGCGAATCGGTCAGCCATCCTGAGCGCTATTACCGCACGAACGTCGGCGGCACGCTGAACCTCTTGCAGGCGATCGCCGACGCCGGGGTCGCGCGCCTCGTGTTCTCCTCCACCTGCGCGGTCTACGGAGAGCCCGACGAGGTGCCGATCAAGGAGAGCGCCGTACCGCGCCCGGTGAATGCCTACGGCGCCTCGAAATTGGCCGTCGACTACATGATCGGCGACTTCTGCACTGCGCACGGACTGGGCGCGGTGAGCCTTCGCTATTTCAACGTTGCCGGCGCCAGCAACGGGTATGGCGAGGATCACGACCCAGAGACGCATCTGATTCCGAACATCCTTCGTACCGTGCTCGGCATCAACCCTGCCGTGCAGATCTTCGGAACGGATTATCCGACCAAGGACGGCACGGCGGTGCGTGACTACATCCATATCGAGGATCTGGCCGCCGCGCATCTGCTCGCGCTCGAGAGTGCGCAGCCGAGGAGCCATCGCATCTTCAACCTTGGGAACGGAACCGGCTTTTCGGTGCGGGAGGTGATCGACGCGGCACGGGAGGTGACCGGCGCCGAGATCACGACCGTCGAGGCCGACCGTCGTCCCGGCGATCCGCCGGTGCTCGTGGCAGCTGCCGAGAAGATCCGATCGGAGCTCGGCTGGACACCCCGCAAACCTGAGATCGCCACGATGGTGGCGGACGCCTGGGACTTCGCTCGGTCCCGTCCGAGCGGCTATTCAGGCTAGGTCTGAAAGCGCGTCGAGGGCGTCCGCAAGGACCTGGGACGGCGCCTGAGCGGCGGTGATCGTCCTGAATCGCCGGGGATCGGCCTCGGCTAGCTCGCGATAGGCGGACTCGATCCGGTGATAGAAGTTTCGATCCTCGCGCTCAATGCGGTCGACCGGCGCTCCACGATGCTGGGATCGCGCCCGTCCCACGGAGGGGTCGATCGCGAGCAGCAGCGTCCGATCGGGCGTCAGCCCCCCGGTCGCGAACTGATTGATCTCCCGGACCGGGCCGATCCCTAGTTCGCGGCCGGCTCCCTGGTAGGCGAGCGATGAGTCGACGAAGCGATCCAGCAGCACCCACTTCCCCGAGGCCAGCAGCGGCTCTAGCGCTTCGTCGACCAGCTGCGCTCGCGCGGCGGCGTAGAGCAGCGCCTCGGCCCGCGGCCCCACCGTGAGCTCGGGATCCTTAACCAGGCTGCGAATCCGTTCCGAGGCGGCAACTCCGCCCGGCTCTCGCAGGAGTTCCACACTCCGGTCGGGCCGGTGAAGCGCCGACCGCAGCGAGGCGGCCAGCGTCGTCTTGCCCGCGCCGTCAATGCCCTCGATCGTGATCAGTCGTCCGCGCGTCATGGGTGCTGAAGCTCCGACCCTATCGAGGGCTACGATCGAAACGTGATCAAGGAGCTCGCACGGCATCCGCACGCTCGTGCGGTCCTGACCCCCGCGCTGCGCTCCGACGGCCGGCCCTCTCATGCCTACCTGTTCCACGGGCCGGGTGGTTCGGGAAAGCGCTTGGTCGCCAGGGCAGTCGCGGCTGAGCTCCTCGCCGACGGGGCGCAAGACCCAGACGGCGCACGAGCGCGGGCAGCTTCTGGGGCGCATCCGGACCTCACCTGGGTGGCCCCCAGCGGCGCCCACGAGATCCTGGTCAGCGACATCGATGTTCCCGTCGTGGCAGCAGCGAGCAAGACTCCGTTTGAGGCGGCGCGCCGGGTGTTCGTGATCGAGCGGGTCGACGAGCTTGGAGATGAGGCGGCCAACCGGATGCTCA
Organism: uncultured Solirubrobacterales bacterium; assembly: GCA_964194275.1. GTDB lineage: Bacteria > Actinomycetota > Thermoleophilia > Solirubrobacterales > Solirubrobacteraceae > Palsa-465. The sequence continues at coordinate 6,931 of CAXMLR010000041.1, read as the reverse complement.
AGACCCTCGAGGAGCCGGCCGCCTTCGTCCACCTGATCCTGCTCACCGACAGGCTCCTCGACGTCCTGCCGACGATTCGCTCGCGCTGTCAGCTCGTGCGTTTCGATGCGGCGCCGGTGGCCGACGTGGCCGATGAACTGACTGCGCTCGGCGTGCCACGGCAGTCGGCCTTGGCCTGCGCGAGGCTGGCACTCGGTGATGCCGAGCGCGCGCGCGAGCTGGCTGGCCCGGAGGGGTCGACTATGCGAGTGGCCGCGGAGACGTTCGCACGCGCCGCGCTGGCCGGCGAGGCGGCCGGGCGACGACCGTGGTGCGAGCTGCTGGCGGCTGTGAAGTCCCGCGGTGAGGGAATTCGCGCCGAGCTGGAGGGGCGCGCATCGGCGGAGCTCGAGATGTACCCGCGCAAAGAGCGCAAGCGCGTCGAGACGGAATGGAGCGATCGGATCCGCCGCGCGAACCGCCGCGTGGAGACCTCCGCTCTGGACCTCGAGCTCCAACTCGTCGGGCTCTGGTTCGCCGACGTGGCATGCCTGGCCTGGGGGGCAGAGGAGCTCGTCCGCAATGTGGACAGGACCAATCAGCTGAGCGAGGACGCAGACCGAGGCGCGGATCCACAACGCCTGCGGAAGGCGATCGAGCTTGTCGAAGAGACCCGGCAGCGGTTCCAGCTCAACGTCACCGAGGATCTAGCGTGCGAGGCACTCGCGTATCGACTGGAACACGCGCTCGTCCTGTGAGCGCCGATCCACGTGTGTACCTGCGCGCCCCCTCGCGCGTGGATCAGGCGGAGTTCCTCGGGCTGATGCAGACGAGCCGCTCGTTTCACCGACCGTGGGCCAGCGCGCCCACTGACGAGGAGCGGTTCGCAGCCTACCTGGCCGATGCGAGCAGGCCGGACTTCGAAGCCATGCTCGTGTGCCGCCGCGACGATGACGCGATCCTCGGGTTCTTCAACCTGTCACAGATCGTCAGGCGGACACTGCAGAGCGCGTATCTGGGCTACGCGGTCGGGAAACCGTTCGCGGGACACGGCTATATGCGTGAGGGAATCGAGCTCGTGCTCCGCCGCGCGTTTCTCACTCTCCGCCTGCACCGGGTCGAGGCGAACATCCAGCCCGGCAACGACGCTTCCATCGCCCTCGCTCGCGGGGCTGGTTTCACCCGCGAGGGATTCTCGCCCCGGTACCTGAAGATTGGCGGGCGCTGGCGCGACCACGAGCGCTGGGCGATCCTCGCGGAGGACTGGCTCACCCAGCCCAAAGCCCCAAAGCGCGAAGAGGCGCACGGACTCTGACGGTCCTAGAGTCGGCAGCCGGCTCAAAAGGGTTCAGGGAGAGCAGCCTGCGGACACCGGCGCCTGTCTGGTTGTTGCCAAGGCCGCGGCACCGAGCAGCGCCTCGCGTTCGTAGCCAACAGCTCCTCGGGAGGTGGGTTGCGAGGGTGATGGCGCCCTCTCGGTCGACGACGACGATTTAAGTGCGGTTACGGTTGTCTATCCGGGTCAGGCTGCATACCCTTTGCACATGGGTGCGGCGGGGGCCGCGTCAAACGACGACCGTGGGGTGTGACTGATGCGGACTCGAGTCCTCAGGATGATGCTGGGCAATGTCCTGGCGTGTGCCGCGCTGACCGTCGCCTCGGCCTCGGCCTCGGCCAGCGCCCTGGTCCGGGTCGACCAGGTCGGCTTCGCCACGGACGCTCCGGCCAAGCGGGCGATCCTCATGTCGACGACCAACGAGGCGGGCGCCGTCTACTCGGTCACCAACACGGCCACCGGCCTGCCCGCGTTCTCCGGGACGGTCCCGGCGAGCACCGGCGCCTGGGGATCGGGATACCCGTTCATCCATCCGCTCGACTTCAGCTCGATCAAGACGGCCGGCACCTACAAGGTGGCGGTCGGCGGGGCCACCCCGGCGATCTCGCCGTCGTTCAGGATCGACACCGCCCAGCGCATCTACTTCCCGCTGCTCAAGGACGCCGAGCAGCTCTTCCTCGCCCAGCGCGACGGGCCTGGCGCGACCGGCTCGCCGCTCGGCAATGTCCCGGGCCACCTGACCGACAGGCGGGCATTCGCCTACGCGACCCCGTCGCTCAACGCGAGTGGGCAGCTCAACGGCTCGCCGCCGCTGCGGCGGCTGTCGAAAACCAGAATCGACGTCTCGGGCGGCTGGCGCGACGCCGGCGACAACCTCAAGTTCCTTGACGTGGCGAGCGTCGGCGCCTACGAGCTGCTGTTCTCACTGGCCAACTACCCGAACACCGCCTCCGCGGCGCGCTTCGCGGCCGAGGGACGGTACGGCCTCGACTGGCTGCAGAAGATGTACAACGACACGACGGGGACCCTCTACTACCAGGTGGCCCTCTCCGACGGAACGCCAAGCGGCTCGATCCTCGGCGACCACACCCAGTGGGCGCTACCGAGCGCGTCGGACAAGCTGCGGATACCGGTCACGAACACGAGCAATCCGAAGTACTACCTGAAATACCGGCCGGCGTTCCGGGCCAACGGCCCGGGACCCACGACCTTGCACAACGTGAGCCCGAATCTCGCCGGCCGAATGGCTGGCAGCTTCGCCCTTTGCTACCGGCTCCTTCACGCGACTCATGCGGCTTACGCCGGCAAGTGCCTGAAGGCGGCGCAGGACATCTTCGCGAAGGCGAACACGAAGCCCACCGCCCTCGTCCAACGCGTCGGCGGGGGCGGCGAGACGATCTGGCACGACGACCTCGAGCTCGGGGCGAGTGAGCTCTATCTGGCCATGACGAGCGGGAAAACCCGCCCGTCGGGACTGCTCCACACCGATCCGCGGTTCTACCTTCGCAGCGCGGCGAGGTGGGCCAACACGTACATCACCCGCGACGGCAACCCAAGCCGAACCAACGGCTACAGCGCCACGCTCGATGAGGGCGACATGAGCGGCCTAGCTCACTACGAGCTCGCCCAGGCGATCGTCAAGGCGGGCAACCCGCCCGGGCTGGCGGTGACCCGCGGCCGGCTGATCGCCGACATCAAGGCCCAGGTCGACTTCTGGCGCGGCGTGGCGACGAACGGCTTCACAGGCCCGCACGTGTTCGGCAACGCGTTCCGGTTCGACGACGCTACCGCCGTGCACGACTTCGGGCTGACGGTCCTCTCCGGCTTGTACCGGAAGCTCACCGGCGACGCGAGCGAGGCGACCTTCGCGCAGCAACAGGTCGACTACAACTTCGGCGCCAACCCGTGGGGGGTCTCGGACGTCGTCGGAGCGGGGAGCAACTACATCCAATGCGTCCACCACGCGCTGGCCAACCTAAACGGCAATCGGAACGGGAGTCGGACCGGCAAGGGCATCCTCGTTGGCGCCGTCCTCACCGGCTACGCGGACAGCCCGCCGATAGCTACGACGTATCCCGGGTTCGGCAAGTACTGCCTGCGCACGGGGGCTTCCGGTGAGCCGCCCTTCCTGAGCTTCAGCGCGACGGAGGACCAGCGCCAGGGCAACTACCAGGACTTCTACGCGGACTTCTCGCACACCGAGAACCAGACTGACTGGACGGCCACAGCCGCGCTTGCCTACGCTGCGCAGGTCGGGTCCTGATGGGGTACTCGGCTCCGTGGGAGATCTCAGGCGAGGAGCGGGCGCGGTTGGGTGGGTTGCTGCCCGCGTATGAGCTTGAGGGGGTGATCGGGTCGGGTGCGTTCGGGGTGGTGTATGCGGCTCGCCACCGCCACCTCGAGCGTGACGTGGCAATCAAGCGGCTGTCGTCGGGGGTGGTGCTCGATTCCGATGCCAGCGAGCGGTTCGCGGTCGAGGCGCGGCTGCTCGCGTCGCTGGATCATCCGCATGTCCTGCGTGTGTATGACTATGTCGACAGGGACGGGATCTGCGCGCTCGTGATGGAACGGATGCGCGGGGGGACGCTCGCCGACCGCACGCGTTTGGGCCGGCTGGCGGCGGCCAAGGCCTGCGCGATCATGATCGGCGTTCTCAGCGGACTCGAGCACGCCCACCAGCACGGCGTGCTCCACCGTGACATCAAGCCTGAGAACCTCCTGTTCGGCTCGGGCGACCTGATCAAGGTCGCCGACTTCGGGATCGCCAAGGTCGTCGGCGCCGCTGGTGCCCGGCTGACCGCGACCGCCGGTACGCTCGGTACCCCGGCCTACATGGCCCCCGAGCAGGTCCGCCGCGCCGCGGGCGCCCTCTCTCCCGCCACCGACGTCTGGGCTGCGGGCGCCGTCCTCTACGAGCTCCTCGCCGGCGATTCCCCCTATCCGCGCGGCGCCGAGAGTGACCTCGGCGACGTCCTGCTCCAGCGCGTCAGCGAGGATCCCCGCCCGCTGCGCGACGCCGCTCCCGAGGTTCCCGCGGCGATCGAAGCGGTCGTCATGCGCGCGCTCGCGCGCGAGCCTGATCGCCGCTGGCAGACCGCCGCCGAGTTCGCCACCGCGCTCGACGCCGCGGTCGACGACGGTCTCGGACGCGGAGCGCTCGCCGCCACTCGCGTCCCGATCCACCGCACCGAGCCCGGACCGATCGGCGGCACCACGATCGTCGGCGAGGACCTGCAGCCCACGCTTTTGCCCCAAGGGCGCACCCGGCGGCGCACGCGCCCCACGCTCCCCGTCACACCTCGCGCCCGGCGCACAGCCGCCGGCGCGCTCCTCGCCCTCGCCCTCCTCGTGGCGGTGGCAATCGTGGCGCTCGAGTCCGGGGGGCGCCATCGCGTCGCAGCCGCGAGCGCCGGAGGTGGCTCCCCAGTCGCCCTCGCGGATCTACCGAAGCCTCCGCTGGGCTGGCCGGCCAAGATGCCGATCGGGCCGGTCGACTCGGTCCGCACCGCCGCCCAGTTCGCCAGATACTTCGGCCGGGGCTCGATCGCCTACACGGTGCTGGCCGGCGATCCGAAGGCGAAGATGGACTGGAGCCATGCCCCGGGCCCATCGCCCAAACAGTTCGCGATGAGCGCCCACGCCGCCGGGCTACTGCCCTACTTCGAGCTCTACGAGCTGCGAGCGCTCGGCCTCAAGGGAGGCGACGCCGACACGCGGCGCCTGAAGATCACGCTGGCCAACGCCCCGCTGATGCGGATCTACTGGGCCAACGTGACCAAGCTGCTCAAGCAACTCGGACAGTCCGGCGGTCCGGTCGTGCTCAACACCGACATTACCTCGATGCCGCTGCTGGAGCAGGACAACGTCTTCAGCGCGGGCCAGCCGAGCGACATCGCCGTCCGCGTCAGCTCGCTCGGGATCCCCGAGTTCAAGGGCCTCAGCGATGACCTGCCCGGCTTCGCCGCCGCGTGGCTCGCGCTCCGGCAGAAGTACGCTCCCAACGTCAACCTCGCCGTCGAGACCGAGTTCTACGGGACGAACCTCGACCTGGCTAAGACCCACCCCAATTACAAGACGCTCATCAACGAGGCGTCCAACCAGGGTCGGTGGATCCTCAGCGCCGGATTCGGCGCCGGCTACATGATCACCTTCGGGAACCCGTATGCCGAGCAGGGCAAGGACCCGAACGCCGCCTACCCGACCGACGCCGACAAGGCGTTGTGGATCGACTGGATCCGCCAGTTCGTCAAGGTCGCCACGGTTCCCGTGATGCTCACGGGGGTGCCCCCGGGCAACACAATCATGAAGACGATCAACGACAAGCCCTTCCACTACCACGACCACTGGACCCAGTGGCTGATCGGCGACGCGAGCTTCACCAACCTGCGCAAGCTCCGGGACGCCGGCGTTATCGGGATCGTCTTCAGCGGCGCGGGGAGCCCCGACTTCACGTGCCCGTGCGACGCCGCCCACGACGGTGTCACCAATGGCGGCAGGACCGGCATGGTGGCGACCTCCTCCGACGACGACGGCGGCTACACGTGGATGCGGATGAAGGCGCTGCGCGATGCCGGTGGGCTCCCGCTGCGCTGACCGTAGACTCACGTCGATGGGTGAGCACGAGTGGGTCGTCCTGCGTCCTGGCGCCCCGGACGAGCGGGCCGTGCCGATACCGGGGCGGTTGCTCGTCGGTCGCGAAGGCGCGGGGGTCGAGCCCGCGCGGCGCCTGCTGATCGACAGCACCGCCGTGTCCCGCGATCACCTGGAGATCCGGTCACACCCCACCGGGGGAACACGGTTGCTCGACCTGAGCACGAACGGCACGCGCGTGAACGGGCGCCGCGTCCAGCGCGGCGAGCCGGTCTCGATCCACGACGGGGACCGGATCGAGATCGGCGGAATCGAGCTCCTGTTCCGCTCCCTCGTCGCCCCGCCGGTGCCCGCCGAGGTGATGGAGACGATGAGGACGACCGGCCTCGCCCGCGTCGCTGTCGTCGTCGGGGACATCGTCGGCTATACGGCGATGACGGAGGAGCACGGCGGCCGAGCGGTTGCGCGCGAGGTGGAGTCGTTGTTCGGGTCGCTCAGCCTGCTCCTCGCCGAGCACCAGGGCCGGGTGAGCAACTTCGTCGGCGACGCCATTTTTGCCGCCTGGGACGCCGATCGGGACCCCCGAGCCGCCGAGAGCGCGATCGCCTTCGCGCTCAGCGCCGCCGAGCTCGTGGCCGGCCGTGCGGGCACCGCCGCCGCGACGATCGGGGAGCTGCAGATGGGATGGGCGGTCACGCTCGGGGAGGCGGTGAAGGGGCGGCCCGTGCCGAGCCACGAGGCGATCCATGGCGATGTCGTCAACCTGGCCTTCCGGCTGTCGGGCGCCGCGGCTCGCGACGGCCTCGCGACGGTCCTGGTGAGCGCGGACGCCGCCGCCGCGGCTCCCGATGCAGCGCGCTATGGGCCGGCAACGGAGCTGACCGTCCGCGGCCGGCGTGCCCCGGCCGTCGTCCACGCGGCCGGGCGGCCCGGCTGAGGTGCGTGTGGGCCGGATCCGGGCTAGCTTTCGGCGGCGGCGCTGCCGCCCAGCTCGTCCCGCGTGCTGAGCATCGCGCGTAGGTAGGT
>CAXMLR010000040.1:0-2083 GCA_964194275.1 uncultured Solirubrobacterales bacterium | reverse complement strand
GCACAGGACATGTACGACCTGGCCGCCGACGTGCTCAGACACCGGATCGTCCTCTCCTACGATGCGCTCAGCGAGGGACTAACGGCGGACGGCCTGCTCGAGCAGGTACTGGCGGCGGTGCCGGAGCCGGGGAGCGCTCAGCTGATGCGGGAGACTCCACCGGTCGTGAGGGCGGGAGGCGGTACGCCGGCGTGAGCCGCGCACTGCTCGCCCCGCCGGCGGCACGGCAAGGACCAGGGCCGCTCCCGCAGCCGCTGATCGACGCGCTCGAGGTCGGCGTGAACCGACTGGTCGCGCGCACGCTGCCCGGCGATCGCCGAGCCGCCGGCATCGGGCTCGGCATGGAGCTGGCTCAGCTGCGCCCGTACGAGATCGGCGATGACGTCCGCCACATCGACCCGGCGGCCACAGCGCGCAGCGGTGGCCAGCCACACGTGCGCCTGCACGTGCCCGAGCGCGCGCTGACCACGTGGATCGTGCTCGATATCTCACCGTCGATGGCGTTCGGAACCGCGCATCGCTTGAAGGCCGACGTGGCAGAAGGAGTGACGCTCGTATTCGGGCGTCTCGGCGTGCGCCGAGCGGGCAGCGTGGGGCTCGTGGTGTTCGGGGCCGGGGAGCCCCAGGTGCTGGCACCGCGGGGATCCAGGCCCGGCATCGTCGCGTTGAGGCGGGCGCTCGCACGCGGTGTGGCAGCTGACGGCCAACGTGATCCCGCTGGCTTGGCGGACGGGCTTGCGCGCGTTGGGCGCCTGGCTCGCCAGCCGGGCCTCGTGGTCGCCGTATCGGATTTCCGCGACCATCACGGGTGGGAGCGACCTCTGGGGTCGTTGCGGGTGCGCCATTCGGTGCTCGCCGTCGAGGTCGGTGACCCGCGTGAGGGCGAGCTGCCAGCAGTGGGTCATCTGGCCCTGATCGATCCCGAAACCGGAATCCGGATCGAGGTTGACACCTCGCGCCGGCGGGTGCGAGAGCGCTTCGCGGAGCTCGAGCGTGAGCGCCGCGCTCACGTGGCGGCCGAGCTGCGCCGGCTGCGCGTGCACCACGTCACGCTGTCTACCGACGGCGAGTGGCTGAAGACGCTCGGGAGTCAGCTGCGATGAGCTTCGCTACGCCGCTGTGGATCGCCGGTCTGGCCGTGATTCCGGCCGCGCTGGCGCTGCTGCTGGTCAGCCGGCGGCGCTCGCGGCGCTACGCCATCCGCTTTCCGGCCGTCTCGACGCTGGCGCTCGCGGCCGGGACGCCATCGTGGCGGCGCCGGATTCCGCCCGCGCTTGTCCTGCTCGCCGTGGCGGTCCTCGTGCTGGCGCTCGCGCGGCCGCACATGAACTACCGCACCGCGGTCGCTCAGGCCTCCACGATGCTCGTGACCGACCACTCCGGCTCGATGGCGGCGACCGACGTGCAGCCCACCCGATTGGCGGCAGCGATCGGCGCTGCCAACATGTTCATCGATCAGCTGCCGTCTTCGGTCCGCGTCGGTGCGATTGCGTTCTCGAGCTCGGCCGACGCCGTACAGGCGCCCGTGACCAACCGCGGTGCGGCGCGCGCAATCATCGACACGCAGACCGCGGGCGGAGCGACCGCAACCGGCGACGCACTTCAGCTGGCGCTGCAGCTCCTTCACGGCAGCGACCGCAAGCACGCGCCAGCGGCGATCGTCCTGCTCTCCGACGGATCCGCCAACGCGGGGCTCGACGTCAGCTCCGTCGCGCGTGAGGCCGCCCAGCAGAGGATCCCGATCTACACCGTCGCGCTGGGGACGCCGGGGGGGACGTTGAGCAACCCCGACCCGCTCGGGCCACCGCTCTCAGTCCCGCCCGATCCGCAGCTCATGCAGCAGATTGCTCGGGCCTCCGGTGGGCGCGCGTTCAACGCCCAGAGCGCCGGTGAGCTCAGCTCGATCTACCGCAGCCTCGGCAGTCAGCTCGGGAGCGTCTCCCGGAGCCGCGAGGTGACCTCGGAGTTCGCGACCGTCGGGGTGCTGCTGCTTCTGCTGGCCGCGGTTGGGTCGGCGCGCTGGGCGGGGCGGCTGCCTTAGCCTTGGTCGGGGGTCGGGGGTCGGGCTGTCTCTTATACACAT
>CAXMLR010000039.1:0-3343 GCA_964194275.1 uncultured Solirubrobacterales bacterium | reverse complement strand
AGTTGACCGGAAACGCCGCCCCCTCCTCAAAGGAAAGCTGCTCGGGCAAGTGGTAGTCCGCCCTCGCGGCGAGCGGGGAACGCATTCATTCACGTATCGCGGGGCGACGTTTCCGATCGTGCCAATCCTCTTCGCGCCCTTCGGTGGGTGGTTAGGGTCCGCCGATGTCAAAGGGCGACGAACCCGTACCTGGTCGGCTTGACGCTGACGTTATCGACCCTGGACACTGAAATGACCAACTTTGGACGATCCGATGACCTTCTACAGATAAATGGAAAGCAACATCGACGTCCCGACGATCGTGGTCCAGATTCCCGGTGATCGGTGTCAGACCCGGCAGGTTGACATCGACCCAGGGACACGAAAGCAGGGCTCGAGAGCGTACGCGTCGGAATCTATCCCTGCCTAGGTTCGATGAGGCCGCTCTCGTATGCGAGGACGACGGCCTGGACTCGATCACGGAGGCCGAGCTTTGCGAGGATCGATGCGACGTGGGTTTTGATCGTGGCGCGCGAAACGACGAGCTGTTCGGCGATCTCAGTGTTGGACATGCCCCGGGCGAGGAGCCTTAGTACTTCGAGTTCGCGGCTGGAGAGGCCTAGCGAGTCGGGGGATCGGTCTCGAGCGGGCGGTTTATGCAGGAAGCGCTCGATCAGCCTGCGCGTGATCGCGGGTGCGAGCAGCGCTTCGTCGCGCTCGACGACGCGGAGCGCGCTGATCAGCTGCTCGCGTGGCGCGTCTTTGAGTAGGAAGCCGCTGGCTCCGATCTTAAACGCCTGGTAGACGTATTCGTCGAGGTCGAAGGTCGTGACCACAAGAACCTTGGGCGGATCGGGATCCCGGAGAAGGCGGCGCGTTGCCTCGAGGCCGTCGAGCCCTGGCATCCGTATGTCCATCAACACTACGGTGGGCCGCAGCGCTCGGCTGATGGCGAGCGCTTCGCGACCGTCGGCTGCCTCGCCGACCACCTCGATTCCCTGCACGGCCTCCAGGATCGCCCTGAACCCGGCGCGGACCAGGCCCTCATCGTCCGCGATGAGCACCCGGATCACACGCGCCCCTCCTGCGGAAGAGGTAGCCAAACGCGCAGGCTCCAGCCCGGCGATGCTGGCCCCGCCTCAAGCTCGCCGTCCAACAGCAGGACGCGCTCGCGCATTCCCGTCAGGCCGCTGCCAAACGGAGCACGCGTACCGAGGCCCGTGTCGCGAACCTCGAGCTCCAACTTGTTGTCCACGAACGCGATCCGCACTGATGCCTCGCGAGCACCGCTGTGGACAAGCGTGTTGGTCAGCCCCTCTTGCAGCACGCGATAGGCCGATAGATCGATCGCTGGGGCCAGCGCTCGCGGCTTACCCGACCTCGCGATTTCGACCCGTAGTCCGGCGCTCGCCATCCGCTCCACCAGGCCCGGCAGCTCGCAAAGGCCGGGCTGCGGGGAGCGCAGCGCGCGGGGGTCGTCGGCGCGCAGCAGGGCGAGCAGCCGCCGCAACTCGACCATCGCCGCGCGCGCGCTGTGCTGGATCGCTTGGACGGACGCGCGTGCCGAGGCAGGATCGCGGTCGATCAGTACTTCCCCGGCCTCTGCCTGCACAACAATCGTCCCGACGGTGTGCGAAACGATGTCATGCAACTCGCGCGCCAGCCGCGCGCGCTCCTCCAGCGCGGCGCGGCGCACGGCGTCTTGGCGCTCGCGCTGAAGGCGCTCGGCCTCACTCTGGAGCGCCCGGGCGTGCAGCTGGCGCTGGCGCAGCAGCCCGGCCAGGGACGGGATCAGAATCGACACGCCGCAAGCGGCCACGAAGTTCTCAAGCTTGCCATCAGCCGCGGGGAGGAACGCGGCCGACGTGAGCACGACGAGCAGGATCGCCCACCGGCGCCTCTCGGCCGAGGTGCGCAATCCCAGGCCATAGAACACAACCGTCCACGCGAGCCACAGCGTGAACGCGCCGCGGACGCCACCCAGCAACCCGCTCGCCAGCGTCACCGCTGCGAGTGCTCCCGCGGGCAGGAGCTGCCACCGTCGGCGCAGCGCGACCGCCATACCGGCAGGGGCGTAGAGCGCCGCGGCTGTGGGTACTGCGTCCTTCCCGATGAGCGCCGACTCCGCCACACCGGCAACCAGCAGCGCTACAGGTAGGACCGCCGACCACCAAGATCTTGCTGTAGCGACCGGTCCGCTCACCGCACGACGGTACCTCACGGCTGACCAGCAAACATCGGCCTCTCAGCCTAGCGTGATCAACAAGATCGGCCACGTGGCCGAGCGCGCTCCATCCGCCCGGCCGATGTCAGAGCGCCCCGCGCTCCTTAGTGTGGCCGCACGTTCGACAGCCCTTTGAAAGGAGCGATCATGAAAGCAAGGATCCTGCTCGTCGCGCTCACCGGCAGCGCCCTCGGCGTCGCAGCCGCTACCGCCGGCCAAGCCGCCCCACACGCCGGCGCGACCGTCAGCTATCTCGTGCAGTTCCAAGGCGCGACCGGAGTCGTCGACGTGCCGCTCAATCGATCCGTCAACGCCGTACTCGCGAATCCGCGTCCCAGCGACGAGCTGCTTTCACACAGCCTGGTCCTCGACGTCCACCACCGTCGCATCGGGCGAACCTCGGAGATGTGCACCATGACCCTCAAGCACCCGGTGACGTTCGACTGCTCGCTCAACGTGCTTCTGCGCGATGGCAGCGAACTAACCATCCACGGCGCGATCAACCCGATGCAGAACCCATGGACCGCTCCCGTCGTCGGCGGCACAGGCCGCTACGCCGGCTCCCACGGCACAGTCCGAGCCACCAACACGCCGGGCAACCCCCCAACCGAACGCTGGACGTTCACCCTCAGCTGACCCAATCGACGCGAACTCGTGAAGCCCGGGTTAGCGGGGCCCAGGCACGGCCGCTGACGTTCGCTTCGTCTGGCATCGGGACCGGCACGCACCTCAGCGTCGCCGAGCTGCTGACCCTCGGTCTGGGATCTCGGCGCCGCACCTGCCCGCCAGGCCGAAAGACGCAAGCGCCGCGACGATCGAGCGTGTTTGGCGGCCGGCGAGGCTGACTCTGCGATGTGCCCGACCTCGATGGCTCGGTCACACCTGTGGTCCGGGACCCTGACCCCGTCAGGCGTCCGTTGCGCGCGGCGCTCACGGCTGTTGTCTGACGTTCCGACCTCCAGAAGACAACAAATCAGTGGTGACTACGGGATCGCGCAGCCTTGCCCGCCACCCGCTCGCCGGAACGCCGGAACGCCGGAACGCCGGAGGGTCGGCTGCCAACGCTGGACACTGAAACGACCTACGTTGGACAATCCGATGACCTTCCACAGATAAATAGATGTAGGAGGGTCATCTGGA
>CAXMLR010000038.1:0-1931 GCA_964194275.1 uncultured Solirubrobacterales bacterium | reverse complement strand
CGGGCGTGTTGCCACACCTCGCCGCCGCCGCGACGGTCGACGCGCTGGTCGACGCCAGGATGCCCGAGCCGGTCGGAGCGCCGCAGTCCGCCGCCATCCACGCGCTGCGCGGGCCATTGTCGGGCCGCGGCGTCGCGTGGCTCCAAGCGGCGGTGCCACGTTGGCTGCGCGACTATCCGGGGATCTTCCACTGCCCCTTCTACGGACTTCCCTACCGCCAGCCCGTGCCGATGGTCGTCACGATCCACGATCTCACTTTCGAGTTCGCCGGGCACTGGTATTCAGCCGAGAAGCGGCTCGCGTTCCGGCTCCAAGCCCGATGGGCCGCTCGGACAGCGCGGCGTATCCTCGTCGACTCCGACCATGTCCGCATGGAGCTGCTCGAGCATTACAGACGCTACGGCGTCACCGAGGAGCGGCTGCTCGTCGTCCGCCATCCCGTGAACGCCCGATTCCGCCCCGAGGCAGGCGACGAGAGTCGAGTGATCCGGCGCCTGGGTCTCGAACAGCCGTACGTCGTGGCGCTCGGCGGCACCGGCCGCCGCCAGCTAGGCGTCGCTGTCGCAGCGTGGTCCGACGCGGTCGCTGCGCTCGGCGCGGCACCGCGCGAACTGCCGCTCGTCGTCGTCGGGACCGAAGCACCGCCGGTGAGAGACGGGGTCGTGTTCGCGGGCGCGCTCAACGACGACGAGTGGGCGGCGGTACTCGCTCGTGCATCGGCCTTCTGCTACCCGACGCTGTACGAGGGTTACGGAATGCCTGCACTCGAGGCGGCGGCGTGTGGCACGCCCGTGGTATGCGCTCGTGTCGGCTCGCTGCCCGAGGTCCTCGGCGACGCAGCCGCCTGGTGCGCGGAGCCCGGGGCCGAAGCCGTCGGCGCGGCGCTGGCGGGGGTCCTCGCCGACCACGAGAAGGCGGGCAGGCTGGCGGGCGCCGGAATCGAGCGGGTGCGGGAGCTGCCGGACTGGTCTGCGGCCGCCGGGGTCACGCTGAAGGCTTATCGTGAGGCGATGTGGGGCTGATCGCCTCCCCACTGGCTACCCTTCGCCGCTGGTCGAGCCCCCGACCGGCCCACTCGTCTTGGTCTCCGCCGTCATTGTCAACTGGAACGCCCGTGAGCAACTGCTCCGATGCCTCGCGTCGCTGAGGCGCGAGTCGCGGCCGGGCGAGCTGGAAGTAGTCGTCGTCGACAACTGCTCGAGCGACGGCAGCGTCGACGCGGTTCGCGCGGCCGCGCCGTGGGCCCGGGTGATCGCCAACGAGGCAAATCGCGGACTCCCGGCCGCCAACAATCAGGGGATCGCCGCGACAACCGGCTCCTACGTCCTGATCAGCAACCCCGACGTTGAGTACATGCCCGGCGCGATCGGCGCGCTCCGCGATGTGCTCGAGCGTCACCCGCGGGCCGCGTTCGCGGTGCCGCAGCTCGTCCAGGACGGGACGCGACAGACGAGCGCCGGGAGCCTGCCGTCGCTCCATGAGACCGTGCTCGGGGGTCTGAGCGCCCGCCGTGGCACGAGCTCGACCGAGGGGTACTGGTGGCACGAGTGGCCCCACGACGAGGAACGGCCGATCGGCCACGGCGCCGAGGCCGCCTACCTGGTCCGCCGGACCGCGATCGAGCAGGTGGGTCTCCAGGACCAGCGCTACGCGCTCGACTGGGAAGGAATCGATTGGAGCTCGCGGATGACCGACGCCGGCTGGGAGATCTGGTTCGTGCCCCAGGCCGTCGTCGAGCACGCGGGCGGGGCGAGCATCAAGCAGGCGCAGACCCGCTGGGTGCTGCTCTCCAATCGCGGCATGTACATGTACTTCGCGGATCGGCGCCCGGCGTGGCAGCGGCCGCTGCTGGCTGCCCTGTTCGCCGCTCGGGCATGCGTCAAGATCGGCGTGATCAAGCTCGGGGTTAGGATCTATGACCGCGCCGAGGT
>CAXMLR010000037.1:0-1844 GCA_964194275.1 uncultured Solirubrobacterales bacterium | reverse complement strand
ATGTGTATAAGAGACAGATCCATGGGCCAACCGGCTCGCGGATTTCCACTACGAGGCCGCGGGACGCCAGGTGGTGCTGCCCGAGGATCCGCAGTCCCTCCCCCACGACGCCAACGGGCTCCCGATCCACGGCCTGGTTCCCCGCTTGATGAGCTGGGAGACGGCCGTGGCCCGCAGCGGGGTCACGGCCCATCTGGAGTGGGACTCCCAACCGCTGCTGGCGCTGTACCCGTACCGACACGAGGTCGTGCTGAAGGCCGAGATCACGACCGGAAGCCTGACCATCACGGTCCTCGTCAGGGCGACGGGCCAGGACAGGGTGCCGGTCAGCTTCGGGTTTCATCCCTATCTGCGATTGCCGAGCCCCCGGCGTGAGGACACAGCGGTGACGCTGCCCGCGTGCGAGCGACTGCTGCTCGATGGGCTGAGCATCCCCACGGGCGCCCGCGAGGCGCTCGGCCCGACCGCGTTCGAGTTGGGCCAGGCGGCTTGGGACGATGGGCTCAGCGTGAGCGAGTCCCCGGCTCGGTTCACGAGCCGCGGTCCGGACCACGAGATCGCGCTTGAGCTCTTGCACGGGTATGGCTTCGCTCAGATCTACGCTCCGCCGGGCCGCGACTACATCTGCTTTGAGCCGATGACGGCACCCGCCAACGCGCTGCGCAGCGGCGTAGGGCTGTCGGTGCTCGAACCGGGTGAGGAGCACCGCTCGGCGTTCCGGATCAGCCGAGTCACTACGTAGGTTCGGCGGTCCTCCGAGCCGCTACGGCGGCCTGACCGTAGGCGATGCCACCGTCGCCGGCGGGCAGCAGCTGTGGCGTCAGGACGCGCAGTCCGCGATCGCTCAAGCCCGTGGCCACCGTCTCGAGCAAGCGCCGGTTGAGGAACACCCCTCCGGAGAGGACCACTGTCTCCGTCTCGCAGGAGGAGGCCGCGAGGGCGCAGGCCTCGACCGTGCTGCTCGCCAGCGCCCGGTGAAAGCGCGCGGCCACCCGGCCGGCCGGCGCTCCTGCGCGCACGTCGGCGGACACTGCCGCGATGGTCTCCCGCGGGTCGATCACGATCGCGTCGTCCCGGACCGTGACCGGCATCGGATAGCCCGCACGTTCTTGCGGATCGCAGGCGGCCTCGAGCTCGATTGCGGCCTGGCCCTCGTAGTTGATCTCTGCGCGCAGGCCGCACAGCGCCGCAACGGCGTCGAACAGGCGTCCGGCGCTGGTCGTGACCGGGGAGGCCAGGCCGGTCCGCGCCAGCTGCGCCACGCGGTCCCAGCGCTCAGGATCAACGAGCCCCCGGAGGGCGACCGGAAGCGCCGGTGACGCGTCAGAGGATTCCTGCAGCCACGCACAGGCCATCCGCCAGGGTTGCCGAATCGCTTGAGCGCCTCCGGGAAGACGAACGGGATGCAGCGAGCCGACGCGGCGATACGAGCTGAGGTCCCCGCACAAAAGCTCCCCGCCCCACACCGTCCCGTCCTCGCCGTAGCCCGTTCCGTCGAAGATCGCGCCCACCGCGGTCCCGAGCTCACCGTGCTCGGCCAGGCACGCCGCCAGGTGGGCGTGATGGTGCTGGACGCCGATCAGCTCCGCGCCGTCGCGCTCGAGCGCATACTTCGTCGAGAGGTATTCCGGGTGCAGGTCATGGGCGACGAGCTCCGGCTCGACGGCGAACAGGCGCTGGAAGTGCTCGACGCCCTCCGAGAACGATCGCAGCGTCTCCTCATTCTTTAGGTCGCCGATGTGGTGGCTGACCCACGCCCGTTCACCCTTGGCCACGCAGAACGTGTTCTTCAGCTCCGCGCCGCAGGCCAGCAACGGACGGCGCGCGCCGCCGCCGGGCAGTGG
>CAXMLR010000036.1:0-1756 GCA_964194275.1 uncultured Solirubrobacterales bacterium | reverse complement strand
CTGTCGCGAACTCAGAAACACCGCACCCGCCGCGCCGTCCGTCAGGCGCCGCCCAGCACCCGCCGACCCTCAAACCCCACCCCGGCCAGGTACAGCCCGTGCGCCGGTGCGGTCAGGCCCGCGACCGACCGCGGCGCCCCGCGCAGCAACGCCGCGAACGACGACAGCGGGCGACGCCCGGCTGCCACCTCCAGCATCGTCCCGACCAGCACTCGGTTCATCCGGCGCATGAACGAGTCGGCCTCGATCCAGAACTCGAGTACGTCCGGCGTCGCCAAGGCCTGACGCCAAAACGCCGTGAACACGTCGCGGGAGAAGCGCACGTGGTCGGTTTCGGTCGGGGTGAACGCGGTGAAGTCGTGCGTCCCCGGCAGCAGCGACGCACACGCATGAAGCTGCGCACGATCCACCTCGTAAGACCAGTGCCAAGCACGCTCGGCCTCGAGCGGGCTCCGGCAGCGACGTGTCAACACCCGGTAGCAGTAGGCCCGGGAGGTGGCGTCGCCCCGGGCGTCGAAGTCCGGATCGGCGGCGTCGCACGACAGCACCGCGATGCCGTCGGGCAGCAGCGCGTTGAGGCCGGCCACTCGTGCGACCGGTCCGGGGTAGCTCGCCACCTGGCCCCAGGCGTGGACCCCGGCATCCGTGCGGCCGGCCACGGTAAGCGGGACCGACTCCCGGCGCAGCACCACCCCGAGCGCACGCTCAACCTCGGCCTGCACCGTCCGGAAGCCGGCCTGCGCGGCCCAGCCCGCAAACCCGGTTCCGTCGTACTCCAGCAGCAGCCGCGAGACTTCAGACCGGCCGAGCATTCAACCGCCGCTGGTGTCACGAGCCGGAAATACGACTCGCAACACTAGACCAGTTCGAGCAGCACCATCTCGGTCGAGTCCGACGAACGCGGCCCGAGCTTCAGGATCCGGGTGTACCCGCCGGGACGCTCTGAGTACCTCGGAGCGATCTCCTCGAACAGCTTGTAGACGACGAACTTGTCCTGCCCGAGCGCCGACAGCGCCTGCCGGCGCGCGTGCAGGTCGCCGCGCTTGGCCAGCGTGATCAGCTTCTCGACCTCAGGCTTGACGGCCTTGGCCTTGGCCTCGGTCGTCTTGATCCGCTCGTGGTCGATGACTTCCTTCGAGAGGTTCATCAGCAGTGCCTTGCGGTGCGAGGCACTGCGAGAGAGCTGGTAGCGCTGACGCTGGTGGCGCATGGTCGAACCGGGACCTTACTCGCCTCGCAGCCCGAGGCCCCGGGCGTGCAGTGTCTCGATGACTTCGTCGATCGACTTCTTGCCGAAGTTCGGAATCGCGTTGAGCTCGGACTCGGTCTTGGAAACCAGGTCGCCGACGGTCTGGATACCGGCCCGCTTCAGGCAGTTGTAGGAGCGCACGCCCAGTTCGAGCTCCTCGATCAGGATCTCGTCCATCGCGTTCGGCTGCCGGGCGCCCGCACCGCCGCCGGCGTTGTTGGAACCGACCAGGCCGGGCTCGAGCACGCCCGAGGAGCCAGTGTCGCGCAGCTCGACCACCCGGTCGGCGTCGGTGAAGATCGCCAGCTGGGAGATCAGGATCTCCGCGGCCTCGCGCAGCGCCGCGTGGGGATCGATCGATCCGTCGGTCTCGATGTCGAGCGTCAGCTTGTCGAAGTCGGTGCGCTGACCGACGCGCGCCTGCTCCACGTTGTAGGCCACGCGGCGCACGGGGGAGAAGATCGAGTCGATCGGAATCACCCCGATCGGCTGGTCAGCCGATTTGTT
>CAXMLR010000035.1:0-3330 GCA_964194275.1 uncultured Solirubrobacterales bacterium | reverse complement strand
TCACGCACGACCAGACCGAGGCGATGACGCTCGGTGACCGGATCGCTGTGATGCGCGCAGGCATCCTGCAGCAGGTCGGACCACCGAGCGAGCTCTACGCCCACCCCAACAGCCTGTTCGTCGCCGGATTCATCGGATCCCCGTCGATGAACTTCCTGCCCGGGGAACTGGAGGGCGACAAGGTGCGCCTCCCGATCGGCGACGTGACCCTGCCTGAGGAGCTCAAGCAGAAGCTGAACGCTGGACCGGGCGGAGGCCGGAAGGGTGTGATCGCCGGACTGCGCCCAGAGGACTTCGAGGACGCGAGCCTCGTCGGCGACACCTCCGGCGGCACAACGTTCAAGACGAAGATCGACGTGCTCGAATCGATGGGGGCCGAGTACTACGCCTATTTCGTGGTGGAGTCAGAGCGGGTTTCCTCGAGTGAGCTCGAGGAGCTGGCCCAGGACGCAGGCGCGGCCGACCTGCCGCATTCGCACGAGGGCAGCCAGGTAGTGGCTCGACTCGAGGCGGCGAGCAAGGTCCGCAAGGGCGAGGAGCTGGAGCTGTGGTTCAACTCCTGGCACCTGCATCTGTTCGACCCCGAGACCGGACGCAGTCTGCTCGCCGGGGATGGGGCCGCCCAGCCCCCTGTCGCAGCCGGATAAGCTCGCAGACAAGATGCCGACGCCGCGCTCCACCGGGATGCCGGGCGTCGACGCGCAGCACGACTTTCTGCGCGCGCGCCGCCGTGCGACCGCAGCCCGTGTCGCGGCGCGGCTGCGAGGCGAGCCCGACGACGTCGGCGTGATCCTTCCCTACGAGGAGGTCATCCAGGCGCTCGGCTTCGTCAGCGAGCGCTCGGAGGGCCTGAAGGTGGTGGGCCTTGACCTGATCGTGGGAACGGTGGACCGGGAACGCGATTTCGATCGCCGGTTCCGCCCGACGTCGAGCCGAGTCCGTAGCCGCTGGGAGCACATCGCAGCCGCGATGCGCCGGGGCGAGTCGATGCCGCCGGTCGACCTCCTGCGCGTCGGCGAGATCTACTTCGTGCGTGACGGACATCACCGCGTGTCGGTGTCGCGAGCGCTCGGAAGAGAGGACATCGACGCCTACGTGACCGAGGTCGTGACGCGCGTTGGCGCCGACGAGGCGGTAACGCTGGCCAACCTTCCGACCAAGAGTCACGAGCGCGTCTTCTTTGAGCGAGTACCGATCGAAGAGGCCTCCCGCGGCGAGATCAAGTTCGACGATCCGTGGGATTACACCGTGCTCGCCGAGGCGGTTGAGGCCTGGGGGTTCCGCGTGAGCCAGGCCCGCGAGGAACGGCTCGAGCGCCGCGACACCGCTCACCTCTGGCTGGAGACTGAGTATCGCCCGGTCGTCGCCATGCTGCGCGAAGCGGACATGATCCGCCGAAGCACCGACGCCGAGGCGTATCTGCGGATAGCCGAAGAGCGCTACCGGCTGCTACGAACCCACAGCTGGAACGACGACATCCTCGAGCAGCTGATCGACGCCGGCAAGACGAAGAGGCGGCGCTAGCCGCCGCCCAGTGCGGTTCGGGTAGCCTGCGCGCGTCGATGGCGAGTCCGGCACCACCTCCCTCGGACGCCACGGCCGGAGCGCGCCGACGCTACGCCCCGCGCATGCCCCCTGAGCGGCGGCGTGAGCAGTTGCTCGACGCTGCTCTGAGCGTGATCTTGGCGCAGGGCTACAGCGGGGTGTCGATGGAGGCGGTCGCCCGGGCGGCAGGAGTAACACGACCCGTCGTCTATGACCATTTCCCCAACCTCTCGCGACTGCTTTATGCATTGATCGAGCGCGAAGAGCGTTATGCCCTCGCGCAGCTCGAGAACGTCGTCCCAGCTGAGCTTTCCGGCATTGAGCCCGCCGAGCTGCTGTGCGAAGGTGTGAAGCAGCTGCTCGACGCGATCGCCAACCGCCCGGCGACGTGGCGGTTGATTCTGCTCCCGCCGGCCGGCACTCCCGCGATTGTGCGCCAGCACGTGGAGACAAACCGTGGACACACGCTTGCGCGCATCCAGGAGGTGGTGAGATGGGCCTTGCAGCAACCGGAGCTACCGGATGATCTGGATGTAGAACTGGCCGCGCGGGCGATCCGCGATCTTGCCGAAGAGGCGGGGCGAATGGTGCTGACCGACCCGGAGCGCTTTCCACCGGAGCGCTACCAACGTTTCGTCGAGGCCGTCATGCGGCTGCTCTGGCCGCGTGATGAGACCGGTTCTTGAGCGCTCCGCGCTGGAGCTCGCGGGGGAGATCCGGTGCGGTGATCTGACCGCCACGGAGGTGGTCGCGGCGCACATGGATCGCCACCGGCAGACCGCGCCGTGGCTGCGGGCCATCGCAGCCGACCGCTATGAGGAGGCCCAACGAGACGCCGCTGAGGTGGATGCGCAGATCGCTCGAGCGTCTGCTGGCGAGGTTCTGCCGCCGCTCTTGGGTATCCCCTTCACCGTCAAAGAGTCGATCGCCGTGCAGCGGATGCCGCAGTCAGCCGGGCTCGTTGCCCGACGCGAATTTCGCTCCGAGCGCAATGCCCCCGCGGTGCAGCACCTCGTCGATGCGGGGGCAATACCTGTCGGAGTGACCAATACGTCTGAGCTGACTCTGTGGATCGAGTCGGGCAACCGCCTCTATGGGCGAACCAGCAACCCGTACCAAGCCGGCCGAACCGCCGGCGGCTCATCGGGAGGTGAGGGCGCGGCGGTCGGGATCGGAGGCTCGGTTTTCGGTGTCGCCTCGGACATTGCGGGGTCGATCCGGGTTCCTGCGTTCTTCTGCGGTGTGTTTGGTCACAAGCCCTCACCGGGCCTCGTCTCCAACCACGGCATGTATCCGCCCGCCCCAGACGGGGAGGCGGCGAGGATGCTCCAGACCGGCCCGCTTGCGCGGAGGGCGGAGGATCTGATGCCGCTGCTGCAGACGATGGCCGGGCCAAGTGCGCCGCAGGGCGATCCGCGGACGGTGTCCCTGGAGGGGATGCCGGTGACCAGCCTCGAGAACACCTCGCTACTGCCGATGAGCCGCGAGCTGCGAGACGCACGTGAGCGGGCGCTGGACGCCCTCGCCCGCGCGGGCGCGCTGATCCGGCACGTGGAGCTGCGTAGCTGGCGGCGGGCGGTGTTGCCGTTCCTGGCCACGCTTCAGGCGGGTTCGGAGCAGACGACGAGCGGCCTGCTCGAGGCGGCGGGGGTACCGCGACCGACCTGGCGGACACTCCTGCGTCGCGACGGTCCGCACACGACTGCGACCCGAATCGCGCTCGCGGCGGAACGCCTTCCGCAGGCCCGGGGCGCAGCTCTGGAGCGCCAGCTGGCGCTCCAGAGC
>CAXMLR010000034.1:0-4010 GCA_964194275.1 uncultured Solirubrobacterales bacterium | reverse complement strand
GGCCCGACCCCGGCGCTGTCTGGTTCTCCGGTGACGGTTCCCCTTACGCCACCGTCCGCGGCATAGCCGGCGTGCTCCTCGTCGGCTTCCTCTTCATCGGCATCCTCTCGGGCCTGGCGCACGGCGACATCGGCGGGATGGTGCGACGGATGGTCCTCGACCTCCCCGTCGCAGTGGTGGGCATGACGGTGACCATCGCCGTGGTTGGCGAACTGCTTGCCCTCACGGACGCCCTCTCCACCGCCGTGCTGGGCGATGCCAACGGCCAAGCTCTCAAGTTCCTGAGCGGCTTCGGCACAACGGTGACCGTCTCGACCGGAGGGTTCGCCGCGGTGCTGGTCGGCCTGGTAGCGGTGCTGGCGGCGTTCCTGGTCTGGGTCGAGCTGATGGTCCGCTCGGCCCTGGTCTACCTGCTCGTCGCCATCAGCCCGCTCGGCTTCGCTGCTCTTGTGTGGCCAGCCGCCCGGGGCGTGCTGCGAAAGCTGGCCGAACTGCTGGTGGCGGCCATCGTCTCGAAATTCGTGATCTGCGTCGCGCTGGGCGTCGGTGTGGCGGCGCTGTCCGGGGCGGGCGGGGCCGGCCAAGGCGCCAGTACCGGTACGGGCGTGGCGGAGAGCACCGGGGCACTCCTGGTCGGGGGAGCGGTGTTGATCATGGCGGCGTTCTCGCCGTTTCTCGTGCTCAAGCTGGTCCCGATCGCCGAGGCGGCTCTGGTGGCCCACGGGGTGTCGAGGGGCCCGGTGCGCGCCGGCCAGTCCGGGATGTCGAGCGTCTACTACGCCCGGTCGATGACCCGCTTGGCTGGCCATGCCAGCGGCTCATCGGCGCGCACCGCTGGCCAGGAGGGACCGGGCACTGGATATGTGACTGGAGGGCCGATGGCCGCGGGAGGGGCAGGTTCGGCCGGTTCCGCGGTTGCCGGTTCTGCAGTCGCCGGACCCGTGGCTGGGGTGGCGGCGGCCGCAGCCGCAGCCCAGGGCGCGGCGGCGGCGGCGCGGCAGACGGCCCGGAAGGCCGCGTCGGTGGGGTCCGACCCAGCCGGTGCAGGCGGAGCGGCGGCACCACGCGACCTTGAATCCCAATCCCCTCCAAGCAGGGACGCTCGGCAGAAGGCATCGGATCCGGCGACTCCTCCGGAGCCAAGGCGGGGAGGATCGTGATGGCCTCGCCTCAAGCGCATGAACAGCACCGCTACCGGTTCGCTCCCCTCGATCGCGGCGGGTTTGTCCTCGGCCTCGGCTGGGGCCAGTGCGCCATCCTCGCCGTCGGCGTCCTCGGCGCTGGGGCGGCCCTCGATTCGCGCGCCCCGGCGCCGGCCGTCCTGCTCCCGATCGTGGTTGCGGTCGGCGTGGCTTTCGGCCGGGTCGCGGGCGGCCCGGCACACGAGTGGTTGGCCACGGTCGCCCGTTGGACCGCGCTGCGCAAGCAGCGTCGCTGGTACGCCGATCTCCCTCTGACGACGCAAACACCGGCGCTCCCGCCGTTCATGGACGGCCTCGCCATCGTCGATGCGGGCCCGCTCGACCGGACATCCCGGCTGAGCGCCGGCGGGTTCGGCGTTGTGGTCGACCGCGCACGGCGCACCGTGTCGGCCAGCCTCCGAGTCAGTGCTCGCGAGTTCAGCCTCCTCGAGCGGGCCGAACAGGAACGACTCCTGCAGGGTTGGGGCGACGCGCTGGCCGGCTTCTGCGCGGAGCGTTCCCCTGTCTGCGCGCTGCGCTGGACCGAATGGACCTCTCCGTCCGCTCTCGACGACCAGATCCGCTACCTCGACGCCCAGACCTCCGCGCAGGCCGGTAGCGCAGCACTGGCCTCCTACCGGTCCGTGCTGGCGGACATCGCACCCAGGTCGGCGCGTCACGACACGTTGATCACCATCACGGTGGATCAGCGCCGCCTTCGCCGTGTCCCCGCGGGCGTCGACCGCGTGGCGCTCGCGATCGAGGTGCTGGCCGAGGAGCTCCGGCTGCTCACCACTCGCTTGGAGGTAGCGGGCACGTCCGTTGATCCGCCCCTTTCCCCAAACGAGTTGGCGGAAGCGATCCGCCTTCGCTGCGATCCGGGGTGTGCCGCCAGGCTGGCCACCCGATCTCGATCCCTGGCGGCACTTGCCGGTGTGGTATCCCACGGCAACGCAGGTCCGCTGGTCACCGAAGCCGGCTGGTCGCAGCTACGGATCGATGGGGCCGTGCATCGCACCTACTGGATGTCGGAATGGCCCCGGGCCGACATGCCTGCCGACTGGCTCGAGCCGCTGCTCCTCCACGGCGGAGCCATCCGCACTGTGTCACTGCTCTACGAGCCGGTGGCGCCGTCGCGGTCGGCTCGGCAGGTGGAACGGGACGCCACCCGCCTGGCGACGGACGAGGAACAGCGGGCCCGTTCAGGGTTTCGCGTCGGCGCCCGCCACCGGCGTGCCGCCAGCGCGGTGGCCGAGCGCGAAGCCGAACTCATCGCCGGCTATGCCGAGCTGGCCTTCGCCGGGTTCGTGACGGTACGGTGACGGACCCGGATCTCCTCGATCGAGCCTGTGCGGAGGTGGAACAGGCGGCCGCCCAGGCGTTCATCGAGTTGCGACCGCTCGACGGCCGCCACGACGCGGGCTTCCTGACAGCGCTCCCGGTCGGGCGGGGACTGGCCGGGGGGCTGCGGTTATGAGCGGCCTGAGGGCAAGGCGAATGATGTCCGACACGTTGTGGCACCACGGCCTGCGGCTCCCGCGCCATCGCGCGACGACGGCACACCTGGCCAGCGCCTACCCGTTCCAGGCGCAGGCCGGGCTTGGAACGGGGGGCGCCTGCCTCGGCGTCGACGTTCTCTCCGGGGGCGCGTTCGCCTTCGATCCCTTCGAGGCGTACCGGGCCGGGCTCGTCACCAACCCCAACATGCTGGTCACCGGGCTTCCCGGGATGGGCAAGTCGGCGTTCGTGAAGTGCATGCTCTACCGGGCGGCGGGCGTGTTCGGCAGGTGGGTGGCCATCGCCGACCCGAAGGGTGAGTACCGAGGGCTGGCCGAGGCGCTCGGGCTGGACGTTATCGACCTCCACCCGGGCGGGACGGCACGTCTCAACCCGCTCGACCCCGGCCCGGACGGCGCCGGCGTCGACGGGGCCGAGCTCGTTCGCCGCCAATGCCAGATGGTGGCCGCGCTGCTCGGTTCGGTGCTGCACCGCGAGCTCTCGCCGGTCGAGGACGCAAGCGTCGGATGGGCGCTGGCGGAGCTGAGCCGGCACGGTCGCTCCGGCCGGGTCCGTCGCGGGTCGGTAACCCTGGGCGACTTGGCGGCGTTGCTGGCGTCGCCGTCGGAGGAGATGGCCGCGAAGGCCCGGACAGTTCCGGCCGAGCTGGCGCGCGAGGTGCAGGCCGCCGGGTACGGGCTGGCCAAGCTGCTCGACGGGTCCCTGCGAGGAATGTTCGACGGGACCACGACGGTGCGGCTGGACTGGTCCGGTCCGGGCGTGGTGCTGGACCTGTCGGCGGTGCAGCGGGACAACGACGCCATGACCGTGGTGATGGTGGCGGCGACCGCCTGGCTGGCCGCCGCCCTGGCGAGGCCGACCGGCCCGCCCCGGATCCAGGTGCTCGACGAGGCGTGGTGCCTGCTCGCCTCGGAGCGGTCCTGCCGGTACCTGCAGTCGTGCTGGAAGCTGGGTCGGGCGCACGGAGTAGCCAACCTGGCGGTGGTCCATCGCCTCTCGGATCTGCGATCCCAGGCCGATGACGGCACGGCGACGGCCAAGGTGGCCATGGGGCTGCTGGCAGACACTCAAACCCGGGTGGTGTTCCAGCAAGCCCAGGACCAGCTCGAAGACGCCCGCTCGCTGCTCGGGTTGACCGCGGTCGGGGCATCTCTGGTCGGGAAGTTGTGCCGGGGGCGGGCGCTTTGGAGGGTCGGAGGGCGGACGGCGGTCGTCCAGCACGTCGTCGGCTCGATGGAACGCGAGCTCTGCGACACCGACGCACGGATGGTGGGCTGATGGCCGGGCCCATGTCGCGTGGACGTCCATGGC